>CAZFKF010000139.1:0-8838 GCA_964518805.1 uncultured Planctomycetaceae bacterium
CCTTCGATCCGCCGCAGGGCCTCCTGCGCCATCTGTTTCTGAAAGAAAGACTGGACCACTCCGCGGAGGGTGATCCGACCGTGCTCCGACTCGCATCGGAGTCTTCTCCCCGCCACGTAGGGACTCTGTTCCAACGCCGTGTGCACGCGGTCTTTCAACATGGTCTCGGTCATGATGTCTCGGCCCTGAGGATGCAACCCTGCGGAAAACCTGCCTGGGACACGCAAACCACCTGGTGGGATCGATTCAGCGGACAGGTAAGCTCGTGTCTTTTCTTGTCATCGACAATTTGCGAAGGCTGGGCAATCAAAACGCCGTACGGAAGATATGCCCGAGGCGGAAAGTGTTCCGTTGGTAGCGATCTTGCCGGTCGCAATCCGGGGTCCGTAGCACGATCCTCAGCCCGTTACAGAGTTGATCACTAACCAGGAAACGGGTCGAAGGCCGCACAACGAACGGCCCTGCCATGGTTGACTCGCGCCGCGCGGTCGCCCATGATGACGGCCAACCCCTGTACAGGAGGATCGCCATGACCTGCTTGTCTGTCTCATCTCGCGGATCGGCATTTTCCAGTTGGTTCCCCAAGGCGTTGGCCCTGACGGGGCTGCTTGGCGTGGTTGTGCCAACGTCGTTTGCCACGGCGGCGACGGTTCAGAAACGCTACTACGCCTATCCGGCCGTTCACGACAAGTACGGCGTCATTGCACCCTGGTACAAGGGCCAGAACGGCCAACTCGATTTCCGCCTCCGGATCGCCGCCGAGACGCTCAAACGCTATCCTTGGGTCGAGCCGCCCGCCGCTCCGTCGGCCGCTCCGCATTACATCTTCAACGGCCACTGGAAGATCGACCCCAAGGGCACGATCACGCCGGTTCCCATCAACGATTGGGACAACGGCGACCTGGGCCAGCGTGCCGCCTACATCCTCTCGGCCATGGTCGACTACTACCGCTATAGCGGCGATCCGGCCGCGATTGCCATCATGACCATCCAGGCCGACGCCCTGCTGGATCATTGCTGCACGCCGGCCGATCACCCCTGGCCCAACTTCCTGGTGAGCGTGCCCATCAAGGGCAAGCCCTACGGCAAGTGCGATCCGAAGGGAATGATCCAACTCGATATCGTGGCCGAGGTGGGCGTGCCGCTCTTGCGGGCCTACCAGGTGACGGGCAACAAACGGTGGTTCGAGGCCGCCAAGCACTGGGGCGACCTGATGGCGGCCAAACGCAACCGGACTCCCGGTATGGCCCCGTGGGGCCGCTATGCCAATCCCGAATGCGCCCCGTGGAAGGACGTCCAGCAGACCGGCGGCGTGGTCTTTCTGGCCTATTTCTTCGACGAGTTGATCCGGCTGGGCCACACCGGCAAAAACAACGAAATCGTCCAGGCCCGCGACGCGGCCCGGGCCTACATGCGGGACGTACTCCTGCCGGCGTGGACCGTCAACGACACCTGGGGCCGCAATTACTGGGACTGGAACGACCCGGTGCAGGCCGAAAACGTCACCGAGTTCGCTGCCCGGTACATGATGGACAACAAGGAGGCGTTCCCCAACTGGCGCAACGACGTTCGCAACATCCTCTCGCTGTTCTTGAATCACACGAGCGTGGATCCCGCTTCCGGAGGCGAAGTCTATAGCGGCGCCTGGGCCTTCCCCGAGTCGTGCGGCTGCTGCGGCCGGTCGCTGTGGTACGGGCCGATGGAATTGGCCGTTCCCTTCGCCCAGTACGGCGTCGAGGCCAACAGTCCCTGGGGCCGGGAACTGGCCCGGCGCATGCAAATCCTGGCCACCTACGACGGCCACGAGACGGGCGTTTCGGAGGACAACCTCGACGGCAACTTCGTCGTCAACGCCGACTGGTTCAAGATCGCCCACCCCATGGCGCTCAAGCACCTTCTGGCCACGATCGCCTGGATGCCGGAGGAGTTCGCCCCGGCGCGGGAGAACCATATCGTAGACAGCACGGCGGTCGTTACCTGTGCGCACTACACGGGAGGAGGCGTCGACTACGATACTTTTGACGCTCCACCGGGCACGATCGACGTGTTGCGTTTGTCCTTCGACCCCGAGTACGTCGGGACGATGCAATACAAACGTTTTCCCGCGTTACCGCGTCGCGGTGACCTGACGGAAAACGGCTTCACGGTCAAGCCACTCCCTGGGGGCGATTTTCTCGTCAGAATCCGACACGATGGCCTTCATCGCGTCATCGTCTCTTGGAAAAACAAGGCGGACGAGAATCCGGCAAACACCATGAGGACAGGCCCCGTCGCGAACACGTCGCGTCTCGCGAATGAGTTATCCCTCGGCGGCTCATGGCGCGACAGCGACGAAAACCTCGGGTGGGAATCAAAAGAGGTTGGGGCGTCGGCGAGCACCGAGTTCATCGGCAACCAAGTCCGCGTCGTTGGCGACGTTGCGCCGGAGGGTGGCTTGGCCGATGTGTATCTCGACGGTGTAAGACAGTCCGTCGGAATCGATTGTTGGAATCCAAAGGAGCGGATATTCCAGACTCTCTACTATCGCAACGGTCTACCCAATGACAAGCACACGCTCAAAATCGTCGTCTTGGGAAAGAAGAACCCTTGCTCAACAGGCACGAGAGTCAATCTGTACTCGGTCGATTGGTCGGCCGCTGATGCGACCGCCGGCTTCGGCGAAGGCGGCGGGCCGACGGATGCACAGCGGATGGTCTTTGGCTACACGGGCCGGGAGGACCTCAAGGATTCGGCGGGCCATCTCTGGCGCCCGGGCACGGAGTTCGTCGTGCGTTCGGGGGCGATGGCCGATAGCGTCGCCACCGCGTGGTGGACCAAACCGGCCGCCGGCCCGATCGCCGGAACGCCCGACCCCGAACTCTATCGCTACGGCATCCACGCCAAGGAGTTCGTCGTCAATGTGACGGTCGGGCCGGGGAAGTATCACGCGCGGCTGAAATTCGCCGCCGCGCGCGGGCTGGATACCAACCGCAACTGCATCACTCTGGCGATCAACGGCAAAGAGGTCGTCAAAAAGATGGACGTCACGGCCACGGCCGGCGGGCCAAGTCGGGCGGTGGACCTGGTGTTCAACGATATCGAGCCACGCAACGGTGTGATTGACTTCCGCTTCACCGGCGGCGACGCCAAGGCCGGAATCGACGGCGAGGCGTTCGTTCAAGCCATCGAAGTCGGGCCCGGCAGCGGCGGTACAAGCGCAACGCCCGTCACCGTGGCCCATCGCAACCTCTTGCGCAACGCCGGTTTCGAGGATTGGGGCACGCAACCAGGTGCGGCCGGTCCAAGCCAATGGAAGCGGGAAGGCGACGGCGCGGCCCCCTTTCGCGAAACCGCCGCGGCCGACGTAGCCGAGGGCACAATCGCCGCAAAGATCGCCGGCAAGGGCACCCGCCGGCTGAGCCAGGCGGTCGCCGTCCGGCCGGGCAGTCCGTATCGCGCCTCCGTGTTGGCCAAGGCCCACGATGCCGGCGGCCGCGGGTTCGGCCGCACGCCGGGCGACTCGGCCGGCCTGCTGGTCGAGGAGATGGACGCCGTGGGCAAGGTTCTCGTCAAGCATGCCAAGGGGACACGGATCGGTCAGCCCGGCCCGTACGGTTGCCTCGCCACGCAATTCACCACCAGTCCCGACACGGCGAAGATCCGCTTCGTGCTCGACGTGATGCAGAACTGCGACGCCAAACAGGGGTCGGTCGCGTTCGACGCCTGCGTGCTCGACGGCCCGCCCGCCCCGGCTTCGATCCTGGGAACGATGACCGACGAACGCAAGAAGCCGCTGGCCGGCGCGCTGGTCACGGTGGGCGAACGCTCCGTGCGCTCGGGACCGGACGGGAAATTCAGCGTGCCGGGCCTTGAAGACCTGATGACGATCTCGCTCCAAGCGGCCAAGCAAGGGTACTATCCGCAGGCCCGTGTGATGGTCCTAAATGCCGGCGACAACGCCTGCGAACTGGCGCTCGTGCCGCTGCCGACCAACAACCTGCTGGCCAACGGCGATTTCGAGCAGGGCTTTGCTTCGGCCCGGAGCATGGAACACGGCGCCAGCGGCGTGCGCGGCCCCTGGTCATTCCGCTACTCGCCCGGCGTGGCCTGCTACATCTACCCGGAGTCGATCTACGACTGGCGTCCGAAGCGGATCTTCCGCGGCAAGGAGGCGGTGAGCCACGTGACCGACGGCAACGGCGAACTGCGGCTCTGGCAAGAGGTGGTCGTGGATCCGAACACCGAGTTGACCGCCTCGGCCTGGGTCCAAGGGCTCGACGTGCAGGGCGGCGGCAAAGGCTTCGGCGCGGCCCCCGGCGATTTTGCCGGCCTGGTGATCGAGGAACTCGACGCCCAGGGCCGCGTCGTGCGCCAGCACGAAAAGGTGGGAATCCGCAAGGCCACGCCCGACTTCCAACGCATCGCGACGACGTTCACCACCGGTCCCAATACGGCCAAGATCCGCTTCACGCTGCTGAGCACGATCGGCTGCATCTGGCAACAAGGGGCGGCCATTTACGACGACTGCGCCCTGGAAAAGACGCGCCGTTCGTAGTGCTGGCTTCTGCCTTTGGTTTTGCGGAATCCTGGGGAGAGGGTTTTCGTTCATCCGATGTATTGAGTCCCCTTGGACACCGGACCTATGCCTCAGAAGATCCTGCGGCCCAACCGCCTTCGGCGCAACAACTTGCCTCTGCGCGCCCTTCAGTCGGATGAACTAGATTTGTGAGCAGACGTAGGCCGAAGGCCGGCAGGTTGCCCAGTGTCAGGTCCGCCCGGGGTTGCGACAGTTCGTCGGCCAAAAGACTGACTTGGGCTGTGGACAGCGCCTGCTCGATGAACCGTGCCCAATTGTGCACCAACAGGTGACTGCACGGTTTCTGGGAGGTCAAATCCAGGATCGTCACGTTTGGTCGATGGGCGAGCCGGCGACGGGTAGCCGGGTCGCTGGGGAGGGGGAGAACGCGAAATGGTCGCCGAGACGAGTACTTGAGGCCCGTCGAGAATGAAATTGCGGTCCGGCATTCGAGCGGCAGACAGTCGAACAGGCCCGCGATCAACTGTTCGGCAGACGCCCAGCCAGTGGCCGCTACCGTACCGGAGGTCGTCAGCACCGACTGCACGAGCATGGCCAATTGCCAGGCTCCAACTTGCTCGACCAATTGGGCGAGCGATCCCTGATGGACAGCCGGCGCCGTCGCTGCAACGTCCATCGCTCTCAAAACGGGCGGAACTCTGGCCTGGACATCCAAGGCGCCCGTGGCTGCGGCAGCCCTCGCCAGCGCAAGCGGATTGTTTGCGAATCGCGATAGGATCTCCGCTGGCACGACGAGGCAATGCGTATAAACCCTGGCTCCGCCGCGGCCGCTGTACTCCCATCCGGCAGGCATGGTGCGGGAGACGCAAAAGGAGCCGCTGGGCAGCGGGAAGAAGTTGAAACTCGTGGCGTCGGCTCCTGTCTCCAGAAGCGAATCGTGCGAGGGGCCCCGGATGGCCAGCTCCCGCCGATCCGCTTCGCCGACACCCGACGTGGCCGCGACGACGTGATATCCAACTCCGCGATCGGTCCGTGCCGAAGTGAAGACTGCCTGCTCGATCCGAAGCATTTCGTTCTTCCTGCCCAACGTCAGCCGAACCAACGCCGTTTCTTCAGGCTTGATGCTTGTTCGATTAGCCATTCGAATGGCTCGATAATTCCGTAGGGCTCGACGCGCAGCGGCACGCGACGGCGGCCCTGCGTGGCGGAGTCGAGCCATGCGCAGGCCCCGACCACGCTGGCGGCAAAGAACCGGTAGTTGCTGAACCGCTGTTGGCAATGTTGCCACAAACCGGTCGAATGGGTCTTGGCAAAGCGAGTCGGGTCATCGCGGCATGCTTCAACTTCATCGACTTTGGTGAAGACCAGGGCGATCGGCCGCTGCGACCAACCGTGCTTGCTGCTCGCCCCGACCTCGCTCAGGTAGCTGAGGATCTTCATCGCCAGGTAATCCTGGCTTCGGTCGCCGTCGCGAAGCCGGATCGCGTCGATCAGGACCAGCGCAGCCGCCGACTTCCTCAGCAACTCTTGGATCACACAATAGGTGTTGCGGTGGTCGATTTCCTCCAGGATCGATTCGCCAGCCATGTCGGGCATGATCACTTCGATCGTCGGCGAGCTGCTGCTGCTGCGACGCATCTGGCCGTACACCCAGCTCCAGCGGTCGGGCTCGTTGCAGGTCTTTTCGGGGAACTGGCACCGGGCAAGGGCCGAGATCGTCGTCTGCTGCAGGTCGACGGAGAACGCGCCGCGAGTCAAGAACTGCATTCGCTCCGTTTGCCGCGAAAGCATGTCCATCAACAGCCCCAGGTAGACCGTCTTTCCAACCCCGCTCGCGCCGATGACAGAAATCATGCACGGGGACTGTTGCTGGCCGGCGGCTTGGCGGGCAAGGGCCATCGGGGCCGAACACTCGTGGCAATACTCGGCGCCAACGGGATTGGCCGATTCGCAGATGTAGCACGGGATGAGCCGCTCGTCGCACTGAAGCCGCCGGGACGATTCCAGTGGGATCCACGTTGTCTGTGTCAACTTGCGGTCTCCTTATGCTCGCCGAGAACCGGACCCGGGCAGGTTGGCGGCGCATCGGAAGGTGGCTGAACCAGCACCACGTCGCGCATCGCGATCGCGCAACGAAAGCCGATATTGTGTCGACGGCTCAGCGGGTTCTCGCCGCTTTGGAACTGCGTGCGCGCCTGGCTGTCGAAATAGGTATCGAACGCACCGCCACGGACGCTCTTCATCGGCGTTGGCAGTTCCAGGTCGCCGCCGCTCGAACCGACCAGAAAGTCTCCGGCGGTCCATTCCCAGACGTTCCCAATCAACTGGTAAATGCCGCCCACGCTGGCGCCTTCGGCAAACTCGTGAACCGCGACAATGCGGTTCGGGCCCGACCCCCATACGTTTGCCCGGGCGCGGTCCATCGTATCCCCCCAGGGGTAGCGCCGCTGCGCCAACGTCTTGGCGTCGATCGGAACCGGCCAACTGGCTGCTTTGACCCATTCGGCGTCGGTCGGCAATCGTTTGCACATCCAGCGGGCACAGGCCGCCGCCTCGAACCAACTGATTCCCACGACCGGCAACTCTTCCTCACCGGACAAACAGCAGCCGTTTTTCCAGAAACGCGGGCCGGGCAAGCCCGTCTGATCGACCATGTCAAGCACGGCCGGCCAGATTCGCTTGTCCCACAGAGCGATCTCGCGATATCCGCCGGCGGCCACGAATTCGTGGTACTGGCGGTTGGTGACCGGATAACGGTCTAGGAAGAAAGGCTCAACGCGGAACACCCGACCCGAGGGCGAACGATCCGCCGTCCCCTCGCTGCCATCATCGGCGACGAACTCCCTGTCGTTGTACACCTCCACGTCGCCCTCGGGCACCAGCGCCATTCCACCCTGGAAAGCATCGATTGCCCAAGCAAACTCTTCCTCGGTCAACGTTCCGGCAGTCTGCCTCGTGAGGAGGATGGCATAGCGGCCCTGGTGGACGATCTTGTGGACGAGGTCGTCGGAGCTCGAGCGATCCCCGAGAGGCTGGGCCGCTGGTGCAACGACTTGCGAAACGGTAGCGATGTCCCGACGCTCTTGCCGTGGTCGATCGTGTACCCGGGTCAAGCACAAAAGGGAGCAACAGATGCCTACGGCGCTTGCGCCGGTCACCACGGCACTTGGACCACCGTAACCGACGCCGAGGCCCAACAGGGAGAGGAGCAAGATCATCGACGCCAACAGATGACGTTGACTCGGTAGCAGCATCGTTCGATTTCCTGACCTTCGCCCCACCCCGCGGCGCGATTCCGACCAAGCTCCAGGTTACTGTTTTGCCGTATCCTTGTTCCGGCCCGCTCTTCGCTGAGCATGATCGCGTGCGAGCATCTGAAACTGGCTGAACGCCGACCCCAGGGCACCGTTTTCCATAGACGATGTCTGGTTCTGGTCGTCGCTATTGGCGTCAAACGGTGGATGCATGTCCTTCGAGACAACGTCGAGCAGCAACCGCATCCGCTTGAGCTGGCCGTCCACTTCGGCCTGTTGCTGTGCCGCCAGTCGGCGCTGTTCGGCGAGAAGCTCGTCCTGTTGGGCGGCGCGTTGGCGTTCGGCTTCCAGTTCGGACTCAAGCCTGGCGCGGTCCTGCTGCCAGGCTACTTGTTGCTCGCGGATTACGTCGAGGATCTGCGAGAGTTGCTCATTGTGGTCTGAAAGTGCCGGTGCCGCCGCCGGCTCCGCCACAATCCGCGTCAGCCGTTGCAGTTCCTCCTGGATGCTCTCCTGCCTCGCGCGCACCTCGACTCGGTCGCGCTCGACGCCTTCGCGCATCGTGCGGAACTCCGAGCTGATTTGGCGAATTTCCTCGCGGGTCTCGTGCACGACCGCGTGTTCTTGGAGGAGTTTCTCGTAGGTGCCGGAGATCTGGGGCCAGATCTGCACGATCCCCTCGTGGGCGGAGCGGACTTTTGCCTCCAGATCTCGCAGTTCTTCCAGGCTCGCGCGGAACTGCTCTTCGTACTCGGCCCTGGAGGCTTCACGTTCAGCCTGATACTGGATCCGCGACTCGACCCACTTGTGCTGACCAAACAGGTCCAGCATCAACGACTCCAGTTGGTCGAATACGTCGCTGAAGAAGCTCGCGAGTTCGCCGTGTTCGCTGCGCAGGTCGCCGACCGCGCCTTCTACGGATTTCAGGCAAGACGCAAGTCCGGTCGGTTCAGAAGACACAACTTCTCCGCTGCTCGTTCGAGGGCTTGTCATGGCCTTTCCAGCGAGATGAGAATCTACGGCCGCGAGTGCGGCAGGGCGGCGGATTCGCGCCCACTGGTTCGCTAG
>CAZFKF010000140.1:0-8832 GCA_964518805.1 uncultured Planctomycetaceae bacterium
CAAGCGGAGCGCCGGCCCACCGGAATGGCGTCGATTTCTCAACGGTGGGACCGCGCTGCGATTGTCCCACCCTACCGCTGCCCGTCGCCGGTGGCTCCGGGCTAAACGAGCCGACGGCACACACGCAGCATCAATCTCCAATTCCCGGCCTCCAATCCCTCACTCCACCACCACCGCCTGCCTTGGGCATACCGCGCGGCAGGTGTCGCAGCGGGTACACTTGTCCTGGTCGATCCGGTGCTGGATATACGGCGTCATCGCAATCGCGTCGACCGGGCACTGCTGGGCGCAGAGGGTGCAGCCGATGCACTGGTCGGTAATCCGGTAGTGGATCAGGTCCTTGCACTTGCCGGCCGGGCAACGGCCTTCGAGGTGGGCCTCGTATTCGTGGCGGAAATAGCGCAGGGTGGAGAGCACCGGGTTGGGCGCGGTGCGGCCCAAGCCGCAGATGCTGGCCGAACCAACCGTGCGGGCCAGTTGCTCCAACTCGTCCACGTCGCTCGGCTTCCCTTTGCCGGTCGTGATCCGGTCGAGGATGTCCAGCATCCGACGCGTGCCAATGCGGCAGAACGTGCACTTGCCGCACGACTGGTCCTGGGTGAAGCGGAGGAAGTAGCGGGCGATGTCGACCATGCAATCGGTGTTGTCCAGGACGACCAGGCCACCGGAACCCATGATCGCCCCGGCCTCGACCAGGGCCTCGAAATCGACCGGCGTATCGGCCAGTTCGGCCGGCACGCAACCGCCGGACGGCCCGCCCACCTGCACCGCCTTGAACGTGCGACCCTCGGCCACGCCGCCGCCGATCTCCTCGACGATCTGGCGCATGGTGACGCCCATGGGCACTTCGATCAGCCCCCCGCGGCGGACCTTGCCGGCCAGGGCGAAGACCTTGGTTCCTTTGCTCTTTTCGGTGCCCAGGGCGGCGAAGGTCTTGGCCCCGTTGCGGAAGATCCACGGCACGAGGCTGTAGGTCTCGACGTTGTTCACAAGCGTGGGCTCGTTCCACAGCCCGCTCTCGGCCGGAAACGGCGGGCGCAGCCTGGGCATGCCGCGCCGGCCTTCGAGCGACGCCAACAGGGCCGTCTCTTCCCCGCAAACGAACGCCCCCGCCCCTTCGCGCACCTCAAGGCGGAGCCGGAAACCGCTCCCCATCACCGAATCGCCCAGCCAGCCGCGCTCGGTGAGCCGCTCGATGGCCTCGCGGATCCGCTTGACAGCCAGAGGATATTCGGCGCGGATGTAAAATACCCCTTCTTCGGCCCCAACGGCCTTGGCGGCGATGGCCATCCCTTCGATGACGCGGTAGGGGAAGGACTCCAGCAGCATGCGGTCCATGAACGCGCCGGGATCGCCTTCATCGCCGTTGCAGATGATGAACTTGCGCTCGCGCACGGCGGCCCGTACCCGGGCCCACTTGATCCCGGTGGGGAACCCCGCCCCGCCGCGGCCCCGCAAGCCGCTGGCCTTGACCTCCTCGATGATCGCCTCGGGCGTGAACTGTTCCAAGCAGCGGCGTAGCGCCTGGAAGCCGCCGTGGCGCAAGTACTCGTCGAGATCCGTGGGGTCGATCTCGCCGCACGACTCGGTGGCGATGCGCCGCTGCCGGCCGAGGAACGCGCACACCGGCGGATCGCGCACGTCGATGGCGTGGCGCGCGATCGGGTCGCCCGTCTCGTCGGTCAACAGCCGGTCCAAGAAGCGGTTTGCCGCCTGCCCGATCCGCCGCCAGAGGCCGCGGGGCTTGAAGTGCTTCAAGACGATGGCCCGGACGTCGTCGGCGTTCACCTTGGCGAACAGGTGCGGCGAGCCGTCCAGGGGAACGATTTCCACCAGAGGCGTCTGATGGCACATTCCCACGCACCCGACCCGCTTCACGACGGCCGATGCGCCGGTTTCGGCCAGCACGTCGCCGATGGTCTGATGGACCGCGCCGCTCCCCTGGGCCACGCAGCACGAGCCGAGCCCGACGCGGATCTCGCCAGCCGGTTGACCGAGCTGCGGCGCCTTCTGTTTCGGCTGCGCATGACCGTTGCGCGCATGGTCGAGGAAGTCGGCCAGCACGTCGGGGATCATCTGCGGGGTCAGCCGTCCGTAGGTCATCTGATCGATCTGAATCACCGGCGCGAGCGTGCAACAGCCCAGGCAGGCCACCTTCTGCACGGTGAACAACCCGTCGTGGTCCGTGTCCTGGCCGTTCAAGCCCAAGCGGCGTTCGAGGGCGTCCTGGATCAGCCCGGCCCCTTTCACGTGACAGGCCGTGCCGTGACACACGCTGATGATATGCCGCCCGACCGGCTGGTGCCGGAACTGCCCGTAGAAGGTCGAGACGCCGGTGATGGTAGCGGGCGTAATCTCGGTAATCTGGCACACCCGCTCCAGGGCCCGCCGGGGCAGATAGCGGTAGTGTTCCTGGATGGCCTGCAAGATGCCGATCACCGCCTCGGGCCGCTGGCCAAAGCGTTCCACGGTCTGATCGACGAAACTCAGATCCGGCTCATCCATCGGCGGTTCGATCACACGGGGATTGATCGCGGGTAGCAGGCTACACAGAGGAAGAGACGCTGCGGCGGAGGCAGCCGGGCGGGTTGCCGCGATGCAGCGTCGGGCAGGCGTGACGGCCTCGGACGGTGGACGCCCGATGGGCGATTGCGCTGGTGCCTCAAGGCTCCCACCGGCCGGCTAGCCACACCTTTCAACCTACCGAGATTCCCCCTCGCGGAAAACCCCACCGGTCTATTTCATTAGCGGGCGTTTGGAATCGGACTGCGAGCTTTCTGAGGTCACCCCCACTAGTCGGGTTGCTCTTATCGGATTGGGTGCCACCCACCTCAAGATGTATTCTTACCCAGAGACTACGAGGCCCCATGTCGACCCGATCAATCACCGTTTCGCGCGGGATTGCTTTGTGCAAGACCATGGCACCGCATCGGCTGGCTCAATTTCGGTGAGAGGAACTCAAAGGAAAAATGGGAAAGAAGAGGGGGAAGGGAGAGGAGAGCAGCCTGGCATCACTGTTGGGTAATCGCGAAGACGCGAAAGCAGGTGTGGTGTGCGTTGCCGGTTGCTGTGTTTGATCTGCAATTCCTTATCTCGCCCGTTTTCGCGTTTTCGCGATCCACTCTCGTGCACGTCCTCCATTTCGTTACCCGGCTCGCGAAATCCGCAACGCCGCACTGGGCGTCGGCAGTCGGTTGACACTGCGCGACGGCGTTCCGAGAATCGAACTCGCTTGGGGCTTCGCGCAATGGGTGTCTTTGGAGGAACTGCCGTGAAACCGCTCATGCCAACAGCGAATCGATTCCAGGCCGCAGTGAACCGAATCGCAGGGCGCGTGCTACGCGCCGCAGGCTTTGCATTGCTTGGGACAATGCTCACGCTGGCGCCGTGGCGTTCCGCAAATGCAGCGCCGGGTTCATTGCGCATCGGGTTCGTCGATCCGTCGCTTCCGGGCCAGCCGGGCGCGCAGAACGCGGCTGCGCTGGAGTTCGCCGCGACCCGAGGTTCGGTCGAACGGCTTCGGCCCATCAACGCGGGCGGCTGGCAAGATGCGCAGGGGCGATGGACGGCGCCCGAGGAGTTCGACGTGATCTGGTTCCACCAGGCCGACGATCCTGCCGGCGCGGTCTTGCCGGAATCGGCGATTGCCGACCTCTACGAGTACCTGGAACTTGGCGGCGTATTGCTCGTTTCCGGGGCTGCCGGCCGGGTGGTGAACGACCTGGGGGTTGAATCGACCGCGGCACGTATCCTCGGCCCGACGTCGGCAGCGTATCTCAGCGGCATTCATGTGGTCGAGCGGCACCGCAAGCACCCGGCGTTTGCCGGTCTCGACGCGTCGAAACTCATCGTGCTGACCACGCTGGGCGGCAACGCTTTGGCCGACTTCTACGGCACGCCGGGCCCGCATGGCGAACTCTTGGCCGAAGGCAACGCCGGGCTCGGGGAACGTCCGCTGGTGGAGTATTCGCTGGGGGCGGGCCGGGTGATCTTCGTCGGCTGGCGCCTGCCCGATTTCACCACCAAGACCGACCCGCACCGGCCGAACCTCGAACGGCTCTTCGGAAACCTCCTGGACTACCTGGCCGGGAGGAACGCCAATCGCGGGATCATGGTCCGGCCCGAGGGCCCCAGCCGTTACATGCGCCTGCTTGGCACGCCGATCGTGCGTGCTGCCAAACCTGTGAAACTCGCCATGCCTTCCAAGCTCAAGGGCGATTGGACCGCAGTGGTTTTGAGCCGCGAGGCGTCGCTCGGCAGTCTCGCCGCCGGTGACGCCCATCTCGCCGAGCGGCCGGCCAGCGGCAATGAGTTGGCGGTGGACGCATGGGGGCTCACCCTACTCAACCGCAAGTCGCCCGTGTCGCATTACGTTGCGATGCGCCGGACTCGACAGGAGGAAGACGATCGCCAGGACCGCGAGAAGATCCGGGGGCTGAAGGTCGTCAAGCCCGTCGTCAAACGGATCGCAGGGCCGCTCAAGCCGCTTCAGATGCCGGAGTTGGAGCAGAGCGTGCTCTTGGGACGCTCGCCCTTTATGGCGCCGGGCGACGGCCTCGGCGACATCCAACCGGCCTACGAGCCCGTCGAAGACGGCGGCTTCCGCATTGCCGGCAGCACGCGCCGGCTCAATCGCCCCATTGCCCACGGCCAAAACCGCGTTTGGACCGGCGACGTACCCGTCTTCCGCCTGGATACCACGACCGGCAACGGGGCCTATTCGTCCGACAAGGTGTTCCCGCTCTGGCCGCGGCCAGACATCCAGTCGGGCACGGCTTATCCGAGCATGGGCACGCTACGACTGGCCGTCCCGGGGCGCAACGGCAATCCGCAGTGGCTCGACGCGATCCAGGACGTGACGACCACATTCCGGCCGGGCTACACGGAATATGCGTTGACGGAAAAGACGGCGGGCTGGACCGCCAAGATCGTCGTGGCCCCGGCGATGGATTTCCACGGGATGATCTGCCGCGTGCAGTTCGACCGGCCCATGCCGCTTCGGTGGCAGTTCGGCGGCGTGTGGTGGCAGGAGTCGGAGGCCAATGCCAATCGTGTGGAACTGGCCGGATCACTGGCTCGCATCACGGAGCCGAAGCTCCCCGGCGGAATCGCCCTGGTCGGTTGCGACGCTCCGGGCAATTTGCGAACCATTCCCGCGCCCTATGGCCAGCAAGTGGAGTATGCCGCCGGCTCACCGCAGTCTTGCTACCACGTGTGCACCACGTGGGGTGTGGCGAGCTACGATCAGGAACTGGCCCGCAAGGTGATGGCCCGGCTCGACACCCCGGCCGCACCCTGGGCCGAACGGCGGGACAGCCTGAAACGGCTCTGGTTCGACTGCTACGTCGGTCGGGCGCTGGAGCCGGAATTGCATCTCAAGACGCTGGTAACCAACGCACCCGCGGAGTTGCAGCGGACGCAATCGTGGTGGGACGCGCGGCGCGGCCAGTTCCAGATCCGCACGTCGGACCGTTATCTCAACGCACTGATCAACTGGAGCCGATGCACGACCGAGTACCATCGCCAGGGCCCGGGACTGGTGCTGGGCGGCCAGTACTGGATCATGTATTCCCATATTTCGACCGGCTGGTACGGCAAGGAGTGGGGCGGCGACCACCAGGCCCTCGACGACTGCCTGCGCCTGTACGCCGCGGCACAGTCCAAGGATGGGTTCATCCGCTGGGTCTCGCCTTCGCTCACGGCGTTCGAGGCCGAGAACAACACGCCGTATTGGGTGGACCACGTGTGGTGGCACTACGCCTGGACCGGCGACCGGCAGTTCGTGCGCGACCTGTGGCCCAACGTGCGCAAGGCCGTGGCCTGGCAACTGGCACACAACGATCCCGACGGCGACGGCCTCTTTCAGGACTGGTACGAGTACTGGAATTGCGATTCCAATGGCAAGGGCCCCAAGGCGGCGGCGCCCAGCGCGATGTCGTGGGCAATGCTGGACCGGGCTGCGCGTCTCGCCCCGGTCGCGGGAGACGAGAAGGCCGCGGCCGAGTACCGCGGTCTCGCTGAAAAGACGCGGCAGGCGGTCTTTCGCCAATTGTGGCGCGAGGACGCCGGACGATTGGGCTCCATCGGCGGCGAGGGCATGTGGCGCGGTCATCCGCAGACGTGGGAAGAGTATCTGGCCGTCAACGCCGGACTGCTCAGTCCGGATCAAGGTCGCCGGGCTATGCGCTGGCTGGCGTCGCACTACGGTTTCGAGCCGAAGCTGGGCGTGCGCCTTCTGGCATCGAGCGATTGGTTCCCGATCCGTTGGAGCACGCAGTGGGTGCCCACCGGTGACACGCTGCTGGCCGCCATGGCGGGGATGCGATCGGGCGATGCCGACCTCTGGTGGCCGTACGTGGAAACGGTCGTCCGATCGTCGTTCAAGAGCGAGTTCCCAGGCATCAACATGGGCATTTCCAACGCCGGGGCCGGCGGCGGCGACCGCGAGGACGTGGATTCGGTGGACCCGCACGTCCACGCCATGGCCCGCGGGCTGTTCGGCATCGCTCCCGCCCTGCACGAAAACCGCCTGGATATCTGCCCGGCGTTTCCGTCCGCCTGGCGCGAGGCGAGCATCCGCACACCCGACGTGAGCTACGAGTACCGACGGGAGTCGGACCTCGCGACGTTCCGCATTCGCACGCCGCGCCCTGTGGCGAAGCACGTGCGCGGGAATCTCTCGGGCACCGAGGCGGTAACGCCGCAGGAGACCGAGTCGGTGGTGACCGTAAAGCTCGGCCCCCCGGTCCCCGCGCCGCAGCCGCCCAAGCACCCACCGACGATCCTCGCCGAACAGCAGCCGCCGACCGAGGCCGATCGCGGCCGAGGGATCAAGCCTGACGAGCGGGGCCGGCTCGTGCTGTTCGATCTTTCGGCGGCGGCGAACGTGACGGCCGAGGAGATGACCGAGACGCACTTCGTGTATGACGACAAGGACGCCCCGGACGTGCCGGGCATCCGCTCGAAGGCCATGCAGCCCATCACCGGGTGGTGGGGCAATCCCGGGCTGAAGATGAAGCCGTCGCCGCGCGTCGTCCAGGCGCCGCACGGCGTGGTGTTTCTGACCGGCGGCCGGCCGCGCCCGGGACTCGGTCCGATCTCCAAGGACCGGCTGGCGCTGTCGAGTTGGCCTCCGCATCCGTTTCCCGGCGGGGCGAGCATTCCGGTAGGGATGCGGTGCCAGCGGGTCTGGCTTCTGCTTCAGAGTTACGTCCATCCGATGAAGAACTACATCCCCAACGGCGAAGTGGTGCTCCACTATGCCGGCGGACGGCGGACGATCGAATCGCTCGTGCCCCCGTTCAACCTGGACTGCTATTTTCAGCACTTCAGCCGTCAAGGAACGCCGGTTCCGCTGGGCGCGCTCGGCCCGGCCGGCTTCGTGCATCCGGGTATGATGTCGCCGCACGCCGACGCGCTGGAAATCGCCTGCGATGCCTCCACGCCGCTGGAGGCCATCGAGCTCCGCGCTACGTGCAGCGAAGGAGTGATCGGCTTGGTCGGATTGACCGCCCTCGCGCCGTGAGGCGTCAGGTTCTGCTTCGTAGGTTCTGCTTCAGCATAACGGGCGAGCCAATGAGGTTCTGCTGAAGCATAACCTACGATCCTCACCAGCCGGTCAGGATGTTGATGTGTCCGGGCGGGGTGTACGACAGATCGTTGGTGATGACGACCTTCAGGATCTTGCTTC
Source organism: uncultured Planctomycetaceae bacterium (assembly GCA_964518805.1). Taxonomy (GTDB): domain Bacteria; phylum Planctomycetota; class Planctomycetia; order Pirellulales; family Thermoguttaceae; genus CALFBP01. Next base: position 7,691 of record CAZFKF010000140.1, read on the forward strand.
CCGTCTTGTTGGCGATTTTGAGCACGTGCGGCCCGGCGTCCAAATCGAAGCGTCCCCATTGGTCGTAGTTGAGCCAGGAAGCGTCGCTCAGACCGTCCAAGGCGGCGAACCATGCGCCGCCTCCGGCGACCGGGCCGGAACCGGCCCGATGGCATGCCACGTCGATGTATCCATGGCTCTCGCCCGCCTTCTGGAGCAACAGCCACACGGCGTACGTGTCCTTGGCCGCGACCTCGAAGGCGGCCTTTTCAGCGAACGGCTTCTCGATCAACAAGCGGCGAATCGCGGGCGTCTTCACCGCGGTGCTCGGCGACGGGGTGGACTCGCCGCCAAACCGATCGACACAGCTTACCCGATAATGAAGTGTGCTGCCCGGTTCGAGTCCCCAGTCGATCACGAGCGGCTCGTCGGGCGACGCCGCCAGGGTCGCCTGGTTCGGCGCGAAATCGGCGGACTCGCCGCAATAGACGTTGTAGTGATGGAGCGTGGCCGCGCCGGACGGCTGCCAAGCAAGACGCACAACGTAGGGCGAGATCGCCTCGGCCGCAAGCCCGTCGGGCGGCTCGATCGCCGGAGCGCGAATCCGGGGCGATTGGTCGGGCCGGGTCGCGTCGTCGTCCGTCAGGATGAGGCAGTCGATGGCGCTGCCGCAGAGCTTGCTCGACACAACGAGTTCGCCGGCACGGCCGAGATCCAGTCTCGCCTCGGCCTTGACCCAGGTCCAGTCCGCGGAAGCCGGCGCCTTGACGGTTGTCGCATCGCGGCCGGTCGAGATCAAGAACTCCGCCCCTTGTTCGCCCTTGACCCTGGCCCAAAGCGCGACAGCATTCGCACCGGCGAATTGGGCACGGTCGAGCGGAAGTGTAGCCGCTGCCTCGGTCGCGGCCTTGCGCATCCAGACATAGTGCAGATTGCTCGCCGCGCCGTGAAACGCGAGCCACATCGCGGGACTGAGTCGGGCCCTTTCCAGCTCGATCGCCACGTGCCGCCGTGCGGTCTGCGGCGCGCCGGTCCATGCCTCGTCGCTCAAGCCGCTCTCCAGTCCGCTGTACTCGACGGCCGTGACGGCATAGTAGCATGGCTCGGCGGCTTCGGCCGTCGCATCGCGAAACGCCAGGCGATTGACCGGCCGCTCGGTCAAC
>CAZFKF010000141.1:0-8788 GCA_964518805.1 uncultured Planctomycetaceae bacterium
CGGTTGGGTGCCCTTCTCCGTGTCGCTTCCGGACGCCGTCCCGGGCGGGAGCGTTCCATCGCCGGCATGAGCAACCATTTCCGACCCTTTGGGGCCGGGGACGATTCCGCCAGTCGACGCGGACTCTCCGCTCGGCCAGAACCGTGCCTCGGCCAGCGCCCGGGCAAGACGCGCGGCCTCGCTGCCGGCCCCGCCCGCAAGCGGCGGAATGCCGTGGCCCCAGCGTGAGGCTGCGTCTGCGGCGCGAAGCTGCCGCAGCTTCGCGAGCAAGTCGTCGAGGCTCACGCCCCGAATGAGCTGCATGACGATATAGTGGTACCCGTCCTGCTCGCCCACGCCGAACAAGGGGACAATGTTGGAATGATGCAGTCGGGCAGCGGTCTGGGCTTCGCGCTCGAAACGCTGCAACTGCTTGGGGTCCAACAGGGATTGTCGCGGCAGGACCTTCACGGCCACGTGGCGGCCCAGCGATTCCTGGAACGCCTCGTAGACGATTCCCATGCCGCCTCGGCCGATCTCGGACAGGATGCGGAAATCGCCCAGGCGTTCCAGGTGCACGGCGCCGGACGCCGCCTGGCCGCTGCTGCCCGCTTCGCGATGGGCCTTGAGTTGCTCCATGGCGGCGATCGTGGGGAAGAGTTCCTCGATCTCCGCCGCCAGATCCGGGTATTGCGCCACGTACTCCGAGATCGAGGGATGCTGCCCTTCGCGCTGCCGGTCGAGGAAATCGGCCGCCAAGACTTCCAGCGGATCCCGGTTCTCCTCATGCGGCGCCGGCATGGCGTCAACCTTCCGAGGTTCCAGACAACTGCGACATGATGGCCTTCAGACGCCTGATGGCCCGGACATAGCGAATGCTGGCGGCCTTCTGTTGGATGCCCAACACTTCCGCCACTTCGCCGTTGGAAAGTTCTTCGAAATGCCGCAAGGCGAGGACTTCCCTGTCCAAGGGGTCCATCGTGGCGATCGCCCGCTCGGCCTGGTCGAACATCTCGGCCCGGGCTGCCGCTTGGCTTGGCGAGGTCATTCGCCCCATCAGCAGGGCGGCCAGAGAAGCCGACGTGGTTTGCGGGTCGTGCCAGGCGCGCACGTCGACTTCGCGGTCGGCGTCGCGCATCTGCGCGCCGAGGTGATGGCGGTGAACGTCGGTCAGGGTTTGGAGGGCAATCATCCGCAGCCAGACAAACGGCGAAGCACTCGTTTCGTCGCGATAATGGGCCAATCGCTGGGCCGCAGCAAGAAAGGCCTCCTGCAGCACGTCGTCGGGGTCGACTCGCCCGTACATCCTCCGGTCCATCCGGAAGTTGATCATCCTCCACAGGCGCTGCCGATGCTGCGAAAAAAGGATGGCGAGGGCCTCCTGGTCGCCTTGCTGGAGCCGAGCCGCAAGCCCATCGCTCCACCCGACGGAACTAACCATTTCGAACACTCCCAGAACACTGAAACGGCACTTCCAACCTTTATTCTACTTGGAACTCCCCTCTTCCGCAGGTGTCCTGTAGAAAGGGTTCGTCGTTTCCCGTTTACTACGGCGGATATGGCAACCTGCGGAGTAATCGCGCGACCACCAAGGTCATTGCGCAGCACGACTTTCCAGCCCGCACGGAAAGCCGTGAAAGGCCATCCCACAGGTCATCTATTCCATTGCTAAGGTATATCGTTGCCGCTCGGCGTGGTTTCTGCAATCATTGGGACTCGACGCGGACGCTGGTTTTCCGATTCTCTCGCTCGTAAGGAGTACGTTATGGCTCGCTGGTATCGATTGGCTCTCGTTTCGCTTGCAGCGTTGGCGCTGTGCACAACGGCATGGGCTCAACCGGGCCCCGGCGGACCTCCCCCCGGTGGAGGTCCTGGCCGCGGACCAGGATTCGGCCCCGGATTCGGCATGTTCGGCGGTGGTCCCGGCGGGGGGGACTTGACCATGATGTATGGAATGCTCCTCAACCTTCCAACCGTGCAGAAAGACCTGGAATTGGTCGACGATCAGAAGGCCAAGATCAAAGAACAGGGCGAGAAGGCCCAAGCCGCGATGCGCGAGATGTTTACCGGGATGCGCGATCTGAGCGACGACGAGCGGCGCGCCAAGATGCAGGAAAACGCCAAGAAGATGCAGGCGCGCATGGAGGAAGGCAAGAAGGCTATCGAAGAGATCCTCCTTCCCCACCAACTCGAACGGCTCAAGGGAATCGCCCTGCAAAGGACCGGCATCCGGGCGCTGAGCTTCAAGCAGGTCCAAGAAGATCTCAAGCTCACGGACGACCAGGTTGCGAAGATCAAGTCGATCAACGAAGCTGCGGGCAAGAAGATGCGCGAGTTGTTCCAGGCAGGAGGCAATCCGCAAGACAACTTCCCCAAGATGCAAGAGATCGGCAAAGAAACGGAGAAGCAACTCGAGGACGTGCTGACCGCCGATCAGAAGGCGTCGCTGGAGAAGATGAAGGGTGAGAAGCTGGACATCCCGGCCTCCGAAATGCGCGGTCCCGGCTTCGGCGCTGGCGGTCCCCGCGGCGATCGCCGCCGGCCGCCCGCCAAAAAGGCGGACTAGCTCGACCGCGGCTTGATTGAGCCTCTGGAAGCGGCCGCCCAGGGATTATCCCGGGATTTCGTCGTCAGAATCCGTTACCTCTTGCCCCTCTCCCGTCCAACGGGAGACGGGTGGGAATACTGGACTCCGGCTAGGCTCGCGCGGCACCGCGAAAAGCCCAGGACGGCTGGACTTGGAAGCCCTGTGTTCTCTGCTCCGGTAACGTGCCGGTGGAGGAGGCTTGCGATGCGGATGACCGTGAGTTGCCTGGCGCTGACTGCGATTGCGTGTGGCTCGTGGTGCGCTCAAGCTGGCGATTGGCCGCGTTTCCGAGGGCCCGACGGGTCGGGCGTCAGTTCCGAAACCGGACTGCCGACGGAGTGGAGCGAAACGCAAAACCTCGCTTGGAAGGCCACTTTGCCCGGTCCAGGGAGTTCGAGCCCGATCGTTGCGGGCGACCGGGTCTTGGTGACGTGCTACAGCGGCTACGGCGTCTCCAAGTCCAATCCAGGCGATCCCAAGAATCTCGTGCGGCACCTCGTGTGCTTGAACCTGCGGGACGGAAGGCCGCTGTGGCAGCAGACCATCCAGGCCTCGGTGCCTGAAGACCCTTACGAGGGGATGCTGACCGAACACGGTTATGCCTCGAGCACTCCGTTGGCCGATGGGCAGCAGGTCTTCGCGTTCTTCGGCAAGTCGGGGGTCTATGCGTTCGACCTCGAAGGCAAGCCTCTTTGGCGCACGAACGTTGGGACCGGATCAGCGATCATGGGCTGGGGGTCGGGGACGAGTCTCGTCCTGCACAAGAATCTCGTGATCGTCAACGCCAACGCCGAGAGCGAGTCGCTCGTGGCCCTCGACCGGAAAACCGGCCGCGAAGTCTGGAAGGCCGAGGCCAAAGGCTACACCGGGTCGTGGAGTACGCCGGTATTGGCGGACAGGCCCGGCGGCAAGAAAGAACTCGTGGTCTTCATGCCGGGCGAGGTCTGGTCGCTGCATCCCGATGACGGCGGCGTGCTCTGGTACTGCACCGGAATCAGCGGCGCGGCCACCACGAGCGTCGTAGCCAAGGAGGGAATCGTGTATGTGATTGGCGGCGGTCCCATGGGTTCGGGTTCCGCGGCCATTCGCAGCGGAGGCCGCGACGACGTGTCGGCCAGCAACATCCTCTGGAAGCAGAGGACCGGATCGTACGTCCCGTCCCCGCTGCTCCTCGACGGCCATCTCTATTGGGTCGAAGACCGCGGCACGGCCTGCTGCCTGAAGGCGGACACGGGCCGCGAAGTCTACCGTCAGCGCCTGCCCGAAGCCGGCGGAGTCTACGCCTCGCTCGTCGCCGCCGACGGCAAGCTCTTTGCGGTCACTCGTCGTAACGGTACGTTCGTACTCCCCGCCGGGCCCGAATTCAAAGTCCTTGCGCGCAATCGGTTTTCGTCCGACGCGACCGATTTCAACGCCAGCCCGGCAGTTGCCCAGAAAAGCCTGCTGCTTCGCTCGAATCAGGCCCTTTACTGCATCCGAGCCGCACGTTGAAGCGGCGCAACCCGCGCAATCGGCGGTTCCCTCGGATTCGCGCCCCGGTCGTGTCTGGAAAAGGCCGGAAAACACATTGAATTCCGCTCGGTCCCTGAGAATCATGGAGGTGAAGGGACCCTTCGCCGCGGCTTGGCGTCTATGCTTCCTGCCGCGAGCGAGGCGGTTCCCTGCTCGTCGGTTGCACGGACATTCGTCGCGTGCTGAGCGAGGCACCAAAGGGGAACACCATGAATCTCGCAATCGTTTTGGCGTTGAGCCTGTGTGGCGGACCGATCGACACCTACACCGAGGACGACACGCTGGATCAATGGGAGCAGGGGCTGCTGGATTCGAAATGGGAGTACGTCGATCCTTCCACCCCCGGACGGCGCATCCTGTTGGTGATGAAACACTGGCCGGTGGATCATCGCGTCTTCCAACTCGTCATCCGCAACCCCTGGGAAGGCGAGCCGACGCCGCGGATCGAGATCTTCACGGGCACGTACCGCATCATGTCGCGACGGCTTCCGGGCGGCCAACTCTCGAACCAGGACATGATGCAACTGATCCGGCTTTCCGTCGACCAGCATTGGGTGCCGGAGGAACGGGGACATTTCTGGCCGCCGGTGAACGGATATGCCGCGAATGCGGAACATAACGACTTGGTCAACGGCCGGCTTTCGCCGCTGACGCTGGCCGGAGCGCTGGAGGCGGAACACCGCATCGACTGGACGGAGGAGATCAGCCATATCCACTGGCGGGAACACAAGGACTTCCACCAGTGGTTCATCGAGTTGGTCTTCGACGCCCCGTTCATGCGCAAGAATTACGTGGCAACCTCCGAGAAGATGAAATTCTTCCTCCGCTCCGATTCCGTCAAGAGGGTTGGCTGGTGGAAGATCGGCACGGAGTACATGTTCTCGGCCGTGAAGAAACGCCATCCAGGAACGCTGCACGGAGAGACCATCACCGAGAAGATGTTCACCGATCTGCGTTGATGCGGACGAGTCTCGGTCGCGGCGGCGTGTCGTTGGCGTCGTAGTAGGCCGCCGTCGTGGCTGTGACCGTCGTTTCGCCGAGCGTTGCACCGAACAAGGGGCGGCAGAGCCGCGCCACCCGAACGGAAGCGCTGAGCACCACGGCGAATTGGGACGACGCATCGGGGTTGGCCGTGAAGTCGTAGCCCGCCCCTCTGGGAGCGGCTGATCCAAAGGACCAGGCCACCGAGCGAACGCTCTGCCGGTCCCCCAACCTCACCGGAAGTCCTTGCACCACATTGGCTTCGGCATAGGCTCGACCGGCCTCCAAGGCGGAAGGGAGGTTCTTGGCCAAGCCGCCCCGTTCGGCCCACTCCTGCACCGCAGCCAAGGCGGCTGCCTCCACGGCGTTTTCCAACTGCGTGCGGGCATGCCACAGACGACCCACTTCGGCCACGCCAAACAAGATGGTCATGAGCAAGGGCAGGCAGAGGATCGTCCAGATGGTCACTGCGCCGCGCCGGCGGGCTCTGGGGCGTCGTGTGTCTGGCGTTCGCATCATGCGGTCCCTGTCGGCGAGGCGGCGTACCGGTAGGTGACGGATTGCTTGAGTATCTGCGCCGAGAAGTCGATGCCCACGCAACGCAGCAGTCGGGGCAGAAGCCCCCGCGTTTGTGCGAACACGGTGACGCGGACGTACTGCCCGCATTGGGGCAGCGCGGTTAACGGCGGATTGCCGATCCGGGTGCCCCAGACCAGCGTCGCTGGCGTCTGTCCCGCATTGTGTTCGAGGATGACGCAGGAGACGGACATTCCCGCCACGGACAACTGGCGTCCAATGACGTTGAGAACCTCCTCGGGCACTTCGCTCGCCGAGGCCAGATTTACGGTACGCGAGGCCTCTTCAGCCCCGAGGCGACTTGCCAATGAGGCCTGCTGCGAGGCGCAGAACACCTCGCCGAAATCGACCACGGCAAACAGGGCAATCAGCCAGATCGGCAGGTTGAACAGCAGTTCCATCGCGATCGTACCGCCGCGAGGGCATCGAGCACGGTACATCGCAAAGGGCATGGTCATCGCGTGCAAGCCTTCGTCTACGAGCGATCGGGATTGTCCATATCAAGGTTAGGTTACCGCGTGGGGGCTGGCCGTGGTTTTCCATCCCCTCAGCGCTGAGCCCATGCGCGGAGCATCCCTATCTGGGGATCGGAAACGCCGCTAGATCCCCTCGCCAGAACGAGCCTTGTTGACTTCCTTCGACACGGTGTTGCCCCGCCGTGACGAAAGGCAACGGACCGGCAACGCGCCCGCAGACCGCCGCCCTATCGTCCTCTTCACCCCAACGGCCTCATCACCCGCGCATTCCCTCCAGCCCGTCCTTACGCGGCCGAACAAGCGGTCTGGCCGTCGCGTTCGGCCTGCCGATGGGCGTGGTTTCCGAGGACTTCGCGGTTTCGGCACGGGTTGTGCTTTCAGAGAGAAATCAGTTCGGTCAGCCGGCGAAGACGACAAGGGGGCCCAAAGGCCCGTCATCCTTCGCGGCGACCGGGGCAGCAACCAATCCTCCTCTCGCGTCTTGCGAACCCCATGATGGCCAAGCACCGCCAACGCAGAGCGACGAACGGACGGCGGGGCTTCCAGGTCCTGGAACTGTCCTTCGCAGTGCCCGTGCTGGCCTTGGTGCTCCTGGCGACTGTGCAGTTCGGAAGGACGATGATGATCCGATCGAGCCTCACGCAGGCCGCCACCCTGGCGGCGCGCGAGGCCGCGAAAGGGGGCGACATCGCCGACGTGGCGCAGGCGGTCAACTGCGTGCTGGCGGTGCACGGCATCGCGATCACCGGTCAGCCGGGCTCGGCAACCAAGCTCGTCCTTCAGGAAGAGGGCAGAGCCCCGGCCCAGTTCGGCGATCCGAACTTGAACGTGGCGGCCGCGACCGCGGTGCGTCACGGCGAAATCCTCGCGACCGTGTGGATCGACCCCAGCGCGCGGCGGACCGACGGGCGGAGCCTCTTCGCCCCAGGGTTCGACCTGCTGGGACGGATCTCCGGCGGGACGCAATGCTCGGTGAGCTCGCTGGCGAAAGACCAGCGTGCGGGACGGACGGCAGCCGGCGACGGTTCGCCGAAGGACAAAGACATCGATGGTACCTGCGTCGCGGGACGCGACGCTGTGTGGAAATAAGGGGCCGGTTTCCCTTCCGTGATCTTGTGATCCGAAGCCGGGGCGGCGTGTGTCGGGTTCGACGTGGTTACACCTACTTTGAGGAGACTTCCATGGCAGTGGTTCGCAAGTTGTGGAACGATGAAGCCGGCTTCGTGGTTTCGGCCGAATTGGTTCTCGTGGCTACCATCCTCGTGATCGGCTTGATTGTCGGCATGACCTCGCTTCGCAACCAGGTCGTGCAGGAACTGGTGGACGTCGGGCAGGCGATCGGCTCGATGAGCCAGAGCTACGCCCTGGCCGGCACGAAGAAGTGCGGCGTCGCTTGGACCGACGGTTCCTCCTATAACGACAAGGTCGATTTCTGCCAAGACCCTTGGCAGCAGGCCGGTCAGTCCCCCGGCGGCGTCTCGGTCACGATGTGGCCGGACAAGGCCATGTACGCCCCGCCGGGTGGAGAACTCACCTGGTGAGATGCGTCTGGAAACGCTTCACCCCGGAGGTCCCCTCCGGGGTTTTTTTATGGAGGGACGAGAGACCAGAAACGAACGCCGAGAGGCGAACGTCACGGGTTGCGGACCGGACGACCCAAGGTCTGCGTCAACCGCATCCTTCGTCCGTCATCGTTCATCCTTCAGCACTCTCCGCTATTTCACAGCGACCACCGAGACGACCTTGCTTCTCAAGAGGTAGACCTGAAGCGTCTTCAGGTCACCCGAAGCGTCTCGCACGATTCTTGAATACGTCCAATACTCGGTGTACTTGCCCGGCGTTTCCAGGTTCGCGGCGGAAACGACCGAGTCGGGCGCTCCCAGCGCGGCGGCCACGTCGTGGGCCGATTTGCCCATCAACGCCGTTTTGGCCGAGGCTTCGTTCGGATACTCGGTGCGGCGACCGCACGCCGGAACGAATGCCAGGAACACGGCGAGAAGCAGCAGGCGGCGGTTCATGATCGACTCCTTCGGGAGTGCTCCGCAGCCGGCCGAATCCGCAGGGAAATGCCGCGTTGGCGGAATGGATGGCGGCCGGAGCGATGCCTGCCCTGCACCCTTTCCTGCCATGCCTCAGGTGTGCGAGGCGGCCGTCGCCCGCGGATCAGGACCGTGGCGCCGACGCCGAGGAAGAGGATTCCCGCCGCCGCAAAGCCCATCGGCAATCCGGACTGCCATGGAAACGACGTGCGGAGTACGGCTGCCTTCTCGGAGTCGCTTGTCGGTGGAGCCGGCAGTTGCGCCAACGCGCTGCCCGAGGGTCCGACCTTGATCGCCGCAGGCTCCGGCAACGGCGCGGCAAACTCCGCCTGGGCGCGTTTCGGAGGAGACTCTGGCGGCGGCAAGATGGTCGGTGCAGCGTAGGCGCACGCCACTTCGTTGGAGGACTCCGCCTGGACGCACCCCACACGGGGCAGTCCGTTCGCGGCGATCGGCGTTGCCGGGTACAGGCCGGGCGCCGGCCGTTCGGACGCAGCGCCGGCGAGGTACGCATCGCCCGGGTGCACCGGGCGCCCCTCGCTGATGGTCACGAGCGAATCGCTCGCCGAAGGCGCCGACGGGCTCGCGGAGGCCTTCGACGCTGGCGTCGTGTGAGACGCCAGCGTCGTCGCGTTTTC
>CAZFKF010000142.1:0-8778 GCA_964518805.1 uncultured Planctomycetaceae bacterium
AAACCCCCTTATCGCGCCAGCCCATTTACCCCAGAGTGCGCGCTGACCCTGCGATTGATACCCGCCGCGACAAGGGCGTTGCACCAAGAACCGCACTGAAGACATGCGGCGCGACACAGGCCGCTATCGTATCGATGCACCGCCGACTGCTGTAATGATCGCCGTTGCCTGCACAACTCACGCAACCGGGTTATGATCTTCGTCTTGTTCCAATGTCTCCGCCGCTCGACGGCCGAGACATCGATGCCGGCCGCAAGCAGGGCGTTCCGCCAGGAGCCGAAGTACCGGAACGCTCCACAGTACAGAGGTCGGGAAACCGCTTTGACTGCCTCGCAATTCAACGGAAGCCCCTCTTGTTCCCGCCGGAGAATCGCCCGGATCACAGACTCTCGATTTCGGTAGGATGCAATGGTCATACGCCCGACTAACCTTCCGCGTTGGTGATGATGTCCTGGAATGTGGCCAGGATCTCCGGGTGGGATTGGCGAAGGTACTCGGCGATGCGTTCCTTCGTCACCAACTGCCTCGCGTAGATCACCAGTTTAAGGAGGTTGATCGAGTACTGCCGATACAGGGTGGTGTAGAAGTCGTGCTTCTCCTCGGCAGTGGCCAGTTCCTTCAGCAAGTCCGACTTGCGCTGCTCGTGGCGAGCCCAAGGATGCTTGACGCCTGTGCGGTTTTTGGCGCGGGCGTGCTGGGGAGTCTTGAGGACCAGGCTACGCACGAAGGGCATACTGTAGTCCTTGTAGTTCTCCAGGGTTCGGAGAATCTCTTCCTGTCGCTTGGGGGTGACGAAGGCCAGTTCCAGGACGCATGCCTTCTTGATCGTTCCCGCGTCGAACGCGGCGGCAACGACGGGATGCACTTGCTTGAGAAGGGAGGCGTTCAGTCGATGGGCAATGTGCGAGATTCCCAAGGCCGCGGCGATGGTTTTCTCATCCAGTTCGTCCAGCGACTTCTTGATCATGCGGCCTTCTTGAAGTGGCGATAGGCGATTCACCATGCGATTGCTGGTGAAGGATTCCTTCTGCTGGGCGAAGACGCACGGCACCGTCTCCACGCCCATCTCCAGCAGAATCCGGTATCGCTGGTATCCGTTGAGGATGATGTAGTAGTCCTCCTCGGGAAAGACCACCAACGGCTCGATGAGGCCCACGGCGAGAATGCTGGCCCGGATCCGTTCGTACTCCCGCTTGCTGATCTTGCGCTCGCGTCGGGGGCGTAGCAATACCATCGGAATGTCGCGACCGGTGATCGTCATGGCTGAACCCTTCCGGTATTGAGAGGTAATGTTTCGTATCCCTGGTTGCCGACTAACTCAGGACGATCGACCACCTGCTCTTCCATGGCGAGTGTCAAGAAGGCTTCGTCGCGCCAAAGCGTGTTGATCGCCGTCAGGAGGGTTAGAAAACGGTTCTCTTTGGCCGCCGCTTCACGGACGAAGGAGTCCTTGGCCTTGGTGAGGTCCACGATGTCCTTCTTCAGCATGGTCACGGTCAAGCTCGCACGGTGCTTCTTGCCAGCACCGTTGGCCTGCGATGCCCGTTCCAGCCTGGCACCAATGATGCGCCTGGCCTGGGCAAAGTTCTGGCAGTTGACGATTCCCTGATCGAAGGCGTCCATGAGGACATTCTGGACATTGGCGTCGTCGCTTTGGGCCACCAGGATGGCAAACGAAATGGGAAACACGCCCTGTTCGACTCCCTGAAGCAGACGATCCTCCCCCTTCTCCACGAGGCCAATGTACTGTTGGACGTACTGCGAGCTGCGGCAGCAGAGCTTGGCAATCCGACCGAAGTCCCAGCCCTCGTCGTGCAGTTGCTTCAGTTCCCGGGCGAACTCCATCGTCGCAGGCCGGCTTCGGGCAAGGTTCTCGACCAGCGACTGCAAGTATGCCTCCTTGCGCGTGCAGGTCACGACCTCGGCCATGATTTCCGGCTTTCCGAGCCGCTGATGGGCGATCAAGCGGCCCTCGCCGCAAATCAGTTCGTACAGGCCGGTCTTCTCCAGGAACTTGTCGTTGACGCGGATCGGCATCAGCATTCCGTTGTTGTCGATGCTTTGCACGTTCATCTGAAACTGTTCCTCGTCGCGGACCCGTGGGTTGATCACGCTGATCTTGTCGACGGGAATCATCAGGTAGCGTCGCTCCTTCATCGACAGGATTTCGGGGGTGTTCATGGGTGTCCTTTCAGGAGAGTAGTTGCTCGATGATCGCCAGACCGTTGTGGCCGAACATCTCCAGACGCGAGTGGGAGGTGCTGAAGAGGCGAATCCACGGCTCCGCCACGAGCAGCCGCGGCAGGGCCAGGTAGCCGAGAATGCGTGGTTGTTCACCGTCGGACAGGGGAACCCCGAGCGTGATATCGATCACTTCTCGGCGGTCGGGCCGGAAGAACCAATACGTTGCCAGACCGTAAGGCATGGGGACCGAGGGTTGAACGAGCACCGTGAGCTTCTCGTCAATGACCAGGAAGTCGTCGTAGACGACGACCTGATTGACCAGGGCCTCGATTTCCTCGCTGACCTGGCTGCCGGCCTTGGCACGAACCTCGTTGAACAGTTGCTGAAAGGCCCCATCCATCGACCCGAAATGCTTGATGTAGGTAGAGGGAGACGGCATGTCCGCGGCGGCTCGAACCAGGGACGGACGCACCATGCCATGCGACTCCAATAGGACCGCCAAGCGCTCCAACATGTAGGCCGGCGTGTAGAACTTGGCACGATCTGCGAAAATTTGCTGGGCCTTGGCGAAGACCTCCGGTGGGATCATCCGTTCAAAGGAGTCGGGCGTCCGAACCCACTTCTCCCGCGGATTCGCGCGAGAAGGCGTCTTGAGCTTCTGTGTCGTGCGGTTGTAGACCATCATTCCCATGTAACGTTCGTCCATGAGGATCTGGCGAACCTTTGAGCCGTCCCAGGCCCTTCCACCGGGCGATGGGATGCCATCGCAGTTGAGGCCCTCGGCAATGGCCTGCTCGTGCCGGCCGCCCTCCGTGAATTCGCGAAAGATCCGCCGGACGACGGCGACCTCTCGCTCGTCGCCCAGTGCCAATGTCACACGCTGATTCTGAATGCTCTTCCGTTCCCCTGGCTGGAGGATCTGGACCGGTTGCCGGGCTTCGTTGAGCAACAGGCGGCGAAAGCCGTATCGGGGCTTCCCGCCGGCCCAGTAGCCCTGCTGGGCAATTTTCACGCAGCCGCGGAACACCTTGTCGCTCAGTTCTCGGCTATACTGCGCAGCCCGGAATCGTTCAAACTGAACGTAGACTGGGTAGAGGGGATCATCTTCCCGCGGCTTGCCGATCGTCGTGTAGATGACCTCCTTGCCGAATTTCCGGCACTCCGCGCTGTACTGAGCCGACAAGTCGATGTCCTGGAATCGCCCCCAGCGGCTGACGTCCAGGCAGAGGATGTAATGAAAGTCGGTCCGTTGTTTTACCCAGTTCTCCATCATGTCCTGAAAGCCTGGTCGTCCCTGGGCAGTCAATCCGGACCTGCCGGGGTCCACGAATTCGTGGATGATTTCCACTCCGTTGCTCTCTGCCCAGGGTCTCACCTGATCCTGCTGGATCGAGATCGAGTTCTCCTGGCGATCCTGCGCGGAGTGTCGGTAGTACGCGACCGCACGGAACTTGAACCTCGGCTGCGGAGGACTCGTATCGTGATGCTCCCACCAATTTCCCATGTAGGCGTTCCCTGTAGTGTCGTTTCCTGATGGCCACGAATCCATGGTAATCACGAAACGTGCCCGCAATGTTGCGGACCCGGTGACGACTTGCTCAGGCCACCGTACACGGGTGCGAGGGATAGGCGGAGTGAGAGGCAGGCCCCGCAGTTGCCGCTACGCGGAAGCGTTTTAACGGCTGCCGATGCAGTGGGCCGACTCGGCGGACGAAGTGTGGCCGTCCGCCGATCCGGGAAGCACGACGGAGTACGGAACGACACGACGGCGGAGTTCAGGAGGAACGGGCTGCATGCCCTTGACCAGAAAGCAGGCTGGTGCAAGCCTCCCGGCACGCAACCAGGATAGAGCGACGCTGGTCTGTCGTGTGCTTGCACGCGGCGGGGGCGAATCTGGCCGTCAAGGCATGCGGTCCTTGCAGTGCGCCCGTTCCAAGGGTCGTCACCCAACGGAATAGCGAGGTGTGTGCCATGGTGGTGAGACTCGGCTCCGGCTCTGATTGTTGTCGGTGAGTGGATATGGCGACTGGGCCGGCAGCATGGAAGACCGGCAGATTGGCCGAACAGACTCCTTTGCGGTAGCTCGCTGCGGTGTCGTTGACATACTTCGCCGCGCGCTCGGCCATTTGAGGCAGCGTATATGCCTTGTATGGGCAGGCGAACCAAGGATAGTCCGTGAAAGTCCTGCGGCAATGCGGGCAGCGCCATCGGGCGAGGAGACCGATGACCTTTCGGACGTACAGACCGACGAGAACGAGGAAGTGGCGGGGCCGGTTGCCGTGCAACGTGAATGGATGGTCAGGATCACCGGCTGCATGGAAACCGCAGTGGCGGCAGATTGTGGTCGTGCAGGTGACGGTGTGGCTCCTGACGTTCTGCGAATGGTCCTCGATCAGCCGGATCAACGCGTGACCGTCTGCCGAGTTCTTCGTGGCCTCAGGGATCTTGTGTGGGATAAGCTGCGAAGCCATCTTCAAGAATAGCCTTTTCCGTACGTTTCGCAGGCGCGGGCGAACGGCGGCATTTCGGTCATGTCGATTCCTGCCCCGGGGGCTTGCAGCGGTTTTTTTGCGTCGGACGGCCCCAATGAGTGACCGTATCGCTCGGACCTTGCCTTTTCACTCGGAAGCTGTCTAATGGCGTGTGGTGATCCGAGAATCCGCTGAGTGGCGTGGGGCTCGATGGTGCGGAAGGCATGGGTATGAATCTCAAGGAACTGACGAAGATCGTCGCCAAGGGTGAATCGCAGAAGCTCGAGTTCAAGGCCACTACGGGGCAGCGGACCGAAGGGGCCAAAGCGGCTTGCGCCTTGGCAAACGATCTGGGAGGATTCGTCTTGTTCGGCGTGACGGACAAGGGCCAGATCGTCGGCCAGCAAGTATCCAGCCACACCCTGGAAGAATTGGCCAATGAGTTACGCCGGATTGAGCTGCCGATCTTTCCGGATATCGAAACGGTCGAACTCAAAGGCGGCAATACGGTGATTGCGCTGCGAGTGACCGGCGGCGGTGGGCCTTATATGTGGTTCATCTGACTGAAGGGTGCGCAGACGCAAGCTGTTACGCCGAAAGCGGCTGCGCCGCAGGATTTTCTGAGGCAAAAGTCCGGTGTCCAATGGGACTCAATCCAACGGCCCCTGCTGACAAGAGCCATCAGGGGCCTGACTCGCCTTGGACGCACCGGAGCCTGGATATCCCTTGTCAGGTTGCGTCGTGAGTAGAGCCTGACTCCGTTTCTCCAGGCAGGCCAACGATACCCCCGCCAACGAATCATCGGCAAGTCCCATTGGACACCGGACTTATGCCTCGAAAATCCCCGGGCGAAGCCCGGCGCACCCTTCAGCCGGAAGAACCTTATATGTATGATGGGCGACCCTACCAGCGGCATGGCCCAACGACGCGAGTCATGCCCAGGGAGGCCTACGAGCGGCGGGTCATGGAGAAGCTGCACTCCACCAGCCGATGGGAAAACCAGCCCGCGGCTGCCGGCGTGACGATCGCTGACCTCGACGAGGAGGAGATTCAACTCACGGTGGACAATGCTGTGGAGTTGGGTCGTCTGGAGCCGCTCAAGCGCAAGACCACGAAGGCGATTCTGACGGGGTTGGGATTGATCGTGGAAGGGAAGTTGCTCAACGCGGCCGTTGCCCTGTACGGCAAGAGTGAGCGTTTGCAGCCGCTCTATCCACAGTGCTCTATTCGGTTGGCACGCTTCCGGGGGCAGAACCGCTTGGCCGATTTCAGCGACAACCGGCAGTATTGGGGGAACGCCTTTGCCCTGCTACGCCGTGCAGAGACGTTCCTGCGGGACCACGTGGCCATCGCTGGCCGGATCGTGCCCGGCCGAATGAAGCGGGAAGATCGGGCGCAGTACCCGCCGCTGGCCACCCGCGAGGCGATCGCCAACGCTCTGTGCCACCGCGACTACACAACGGCCGGCGGCGCGGTGGCGGTGGGCATGTACGACGACCACCTGGAAATCATCAACACCGGCACGCTGCATTTCGACCTGACGCCGAAGCAACTCACAAAACCCCACCCCTCGCGGCCGTGGAATCCGATCATCGCCGGCGTCTTCTACCGGGCCGGGATTATCGAGCAGTGGGGGACCGGCACCCTGAAGATCGTCGACTGGTGTCGCGAGAACGCCAATCCAGCCCCGGTATGGGAGGAGCAGAGCGGTTCGGTGGTCGTGACGTTCCGCCCGGCTCCCGGGTTCACCCCGCAAGTCACCCCGCAAGTCACCGAGGAAGTGCCAAGTGAGGTCGCGAGGCTGCTCGTGCTTTGCAGAACGCCGCGGTCAAGGCAAGAACTGCTGACGGACCTTGAATTGAGTGATCGCGAGCATGTCCGCAAGGCGTATCTGCTGCCCGCCTTGGAGTCAGGTTTGCTGGAGCGGACCATCCCGGACAAGCCCCAAAGCAGCAAGCAGCGATATCGGCTTTCTGCCAAGGGGAACGCCTGGCTTCAGCAGCAAGGATCGAAGCGAGGAAGCAGTTGAGGAGCCCCGTTTCGACAAGAAATCGCGACCGCTTTGGCTCCCTGGCGTCGGAAGGCGAGATGCACAAAGAATGCACAAGAAAGCGCGATTCTGACTTCGATGCACAAGAAAACGCGACCGCTTTGGATTTTGGCCAAAACGGCGCGTCCAATTCGGGCTCGTCGGCATGCACAAAAAATGCACAGAAACCAGGCGAAACATGCGAGGAAAGCACGGTATGCACAACTTTTCCGATTTCCGAAGTCGTTATCTGGCTGTAATTTAGGGTTCCTCGACAGGCCGGCACAGCGATTCGGGACCAAGAGGTCGCTGGTTCAAATCCAGTCGCCCCGATTTACATTTCCCAACGAGTCTACCACCCTGCCGGAAATAATACGCACTTCTGGGGGATTTAGTCCGCTTGTGCGTGTAAGGGCGGACTCTGTTACTGCTAGACCCTTGACTTGTCGCCGGCTCGTGGGGCCCTCGTAGATCGGCATTGGAGGGGGGGATGCACCGATTGTCACTACCCCCCCGCCGATGCGGTTGACGACCCTAGTTCCGGCCTTGATCGGCCGGAAGTTTAGAAACAAACGTGTGTTGGTGAGCTGAATAATCTTGCCGGCCACTTCCAGGTCGTCGCCGACGGTGACCAGATCCGTCAGGCGCTGGGCCAAGTCGAGCGCTGCTGTAATCTCATCGCCTGGCTCGGCCTTCGGCGACGTATGCGACTCCAGGGATGATACCTCAGCCTCAAGGCTATGCTTGCGCTTCTTCAACTCGTCGAAAACGTCGGCAACGGCCCGGTACTGCTCCTCGCTCGCTGCCAGCGCCAGGTTCCGCGAGACCTTTTTCAAGTCGCCATCAAGCTGTTGCAGGGCTGCGCGTTTTTCCGTCAGTTCTCCTCCTCGTGGTTGTTGTGCGACCACCTCGTCCTTTCCGGCCAATTCTCGAAGCCGCCTTTCGACCAAGGTCATGAACCTTGGTGTCACGATCCGCTGCCTCAAGCACGCGAGTACGAATCGGGTGGCCGTAGGGCCATCAACGTGGTTGTGGGCACATCTTTGTCCATGGCTCTGCTGGTACAGCCCGCACTTGTAACGGAACGTACCGTTGTACGGCTCGCGGTACATCGGCCACGAGCAGTTCATGTCGAAGATCCGGCAGCCAAGCGGGTTCTTCCTTGGGTCCGAAGCGCGAGGCTTGCCGCGTTGAATTCCAGCACGGGCGTCTAACTTGGCGACGAGTTGGCGGTGCTCCTCCGGTTCGATCAGTGGCTGGAATTTCGCTGGGACGACGATCTGCGCATCTTCCGAATTCCGGATTACCCGGGGCTTGTTACCGTCGCGATAATCGGCCTCTTCCAAGTACCGCGGCCCCTCCGCCGTGTACCGCCGTTTGTCCCCCATCGACCGAGCACCGTAGCTGCAATAGGCGGCAAGCAGCGGGTTGCGAGCGATGCTCGTGATCGTCGTCTGGTGCCACACGCCACTCACCGGGTGCCGTACCCCGTTATCCTTCCGTAAACGTCCGGAGTCGGGGGATGGTATGCCTTCGGCCGTCAGAGTGGCGGCGACGCGGGAGGCGGGCATCGTCTGGAGCATCGAGAGAATGCGGCGGATGACCGCCAGATGCTCTTCTGATCCAGGCAGCCAGACAACGTGGTGGCCCGGCATGCGAATGTGCTCTCCCGTTTGCAGCGGCCGGACCGGGGTTCCATCCTCCTTGGCTAACCAGCGATCGAAGCCGAACGGCGGCCTTCCGCCGGTAGAAAATCCCAACTTTGCGAGCCGGATCTGCGCGAAGATGATCTTCTGGGCCAAGTCGTGCCGATACTCGTCGGAGCGGTCGTAGTCGAGCACCGCGACAAGCAACTCGGCAATGTCCTGCTTCCTGCCCTTCGACAGCGGCGGGAGCGTCTTGTCCATGAAGACTAGGCACTTGCCGCTCGTTCGCAGCACGCTCTCCAGCTTGACGCCATCCAGTGGGTCATCCGGTCGCGCCAGGCGGTCTCGGCGAGGAATGAAAATGTGCGTGATGCTGGGATTTGCGACTGCCTCCTGAATCAAGGCGTTGAGCCCATCGCGAGACAGGACATTGCCGGGTACCCCGTAA
>CAZFKF010000143.1:0-8706 GCA_964518805.1 uncultured Planctomycetaceae bacterium
CGGCCACGCCAGCACTGACGGTTAGCGGCAATTCCACTTCGATCCGAGAACGCAGCCGATCTGCGAAAAATGCCCCCCCTGCCAAGTCAGTGCGTGGCATGATCACCAGGAATTCTTCGCCCCCATAGCGAGCCACGAAATCGGTCTCACGCGCCGATTCGTCGATCAATCCGGCTACCTTCTGCAGAATCCGATCCCCCTCCAAGTGGCCCTGCTCGTCATTGATGTGCTTGAAATGATCGATGTCCAGAATAGCGACCGCAAAGCCCACCTCATAGCGATTCATCAAGGCCAGTTGAGCGACCAAGAAATCGTCGAGCCCGCGACGGTTATTGATGCCCGTCAGGGGATCGGTTCGAGCCTCAGTAAATGCCATGAGGTGATTGCTCTGCTGACGGATTTCGTCGTACGCGCAGGCGATTTGGCTGGCCAAGCGAAGCGTTGGCGTGAGGACCTCGGATGCTTCGCGGCACAGATCTTTCCACGCCGCCTCCTGCTGCTCGCCGCTGAGGCCGGATACCCGCTGTTTGAAGCGATTCAGACTCGCATGGTGCTTGGCAAGGTTGCGTCGCACCATCCACGCAATTCTTTCGAGTTCTCGGGCGACGGTTTGGGCACGGCGCAGATCCCGTCGCGATCGCGCAGCGAGTTCGTCCTTGCTGCTTCGATTGCGTCGTCCGATCCAATACCCCAACGCCGCCACGAGGCCCAAAGCCACGGGGGCAGGAAGATGGAAGTATCCCAGATCCGATGCGGCCAACAATTCGGTCATACAAGCGTATTCTAGTAGGACGATCTCGATCCCAGTCCGCGCAAACACAGTGTCCCGATCACCACGCCTATCGTAACCACAATCAGCCACTCTCCGCTGCCCATGCGATCGATGCACGACATCAGGTCTCTGTAGTATCCGCCCATGGGACTCTAGGCCTCCCCAATTCGAATCGCCATCAGAAACATGCTCGTTTCAAGTGTACGTCATGGTTTCTCCACGGAAGGCGAGCAGGCGCCCGTCACGGCGTCGCCAGGTCAATTCCGCAAGACCGCCCCCCTGGTTATGCTATGACAACATTCTCAGAGGGCCGGATGGAAGACCGTCCAGCGGACATCGCCGTGCCCCCCGTCGAAACGCACTTCGATGCCGCCGCTCGAAAGAGTGGGAACGGCCCAGCAAATCACGGCAGATCGCGCCGCAAATTGTGCAGTACGCAACGCGGTGGGGCAACGAAAGGGGGGACGTCAACGTCGGCACCGTCGTCACGTGCTGCCGACGCCAAAAGGCTGGGTCGAGGGTGGGAGGTTGGCTGGCGGTGGCGGGAGCAATGGGGGTGCGTCAGGCGAGGGCTCCGACGCCCTTGGAATTGCAGACGGGGCGATCCCGGCGGAAGGGCTGCCCACGGGTGGCGGTGCGGCGCGCAGCGGCGGCGACGTTCGCACAACGCCGGCAGCCCGCGTCTGACGCCGAAGCCCTTCGGCCCGGTCGAGCAGTTGTTGCGAAGGCACAACCAGTTGCGGCACCAATTGATAATCGAGGGTCCGCGTGTCGTGGATCTTGCCCGGAATCAGGTTCTCCGTGAAGAAGTCGATGGGCGTGATCTCATACCATGGCACCGGCACCGGCTGCATGACGGTGAGCGTCTCGTAGCCGTTCTTGACCAGACGTATTTTTCGCGTCCCGTAATAGGTGAAATTGGTGGCCACGGGCGTGGTGCCGATTTCGTAGTCGTCGATGTAGACCACCGCCCCGGGCGGATTGCTGCGCACAACCATTCGCCGCTGAACACAACCTGCGGGGCAGCAGACGCACGCAACGATCGCCATCAGGATCGTGATGCGGCGCGCCAGGGCACCATGGGAATGAGATGACGGCATC
Source organism: uncultured Planctomycetaceae bacterium (assembly GCA_964518805.1). Taxonomy (GTDB): domain Bacteria; phylum Planctomycetota; class Planctomycetia; order Pirellulales; family Thermoguttaceae; genus CALFBP01. The sequence continues at coordinate 1,874 of CAZFKF010000143.1, forward strand.
GCTCCTCCGCCTCCGAAAGGAAACGGAGTATAGTTGCGATGGCGGAGCGCTTCCAGGCCGGTTTTCGCGGTGGGAGCGAGGGGCACCGACCCCCTATTTAGGCGCTCCCGCCGCCAAGGTCTGGTGTACACGCCGCAGGGGAGATAGAATACTTCCGTCCCTACCCGACCCCACAATCAGACCGTGGAGCGGTGGTTTTTCCCTCCTTGGCGGGCGATCCAGAAGAACGCATGGACCCTCACGCCGCGATCTGGGAACACTGTCTGGCGCCTGCGGGCCTCAGCGATATCGGCTTGCGGCGGTCGAACAACCAAGATTCACTCGCCATCCTCTTGGCTAGCAGCCAAGAGAAATGGGAAGATCGCGGGCATTTGTTCGTCGTCGCAGACGGCATGGGTGCGCATGCGGCGGGCGAGTTGGCCAGTAAGTTGGCGACCGACATCGTGCCGCTGAACTACGCCAAGTTCCTCGATCGCCCGCCAATTGACGCCCTGCTCGCGGCCGTACGCGACGCCAATTCTCAGATCCACAGCCGTGGGATGGCGAACGACGACTTCCGCGGGATGGGCACCACGGTCAGCGCACTGGTGCTTTCGCCTCAAGGATCGTTGGTCGCCCACGTGGGCGACAGCCGCGTCTACCGTCAGCGCGGCACCAAGATCGAGCAACTCACGTTCGACCATAGCCTGGTCTGGGAGTTGCGGGCCAAGCAGGGGCATTCGGACGCAGCGATTTCGTTCATCCCGAAGAACATCATCACCCGGTCGCTCGGGCCGAACCCCCAGGTCCAAGTGGATCTGGAGGGGCCCCATCCGATCCAGGTGGGGGACACCTATCTACTTTGCAGCGACGGGCTCTCGGGCCAAGTGAAGGATGAGGAGATCGGGAAAGTGTTGGCAGCCCTGCCGCCGAAAGAGGCGGTGCAGGCCCTGGTGGACCTGGCGAATCTCCGCGGCGGGCCGGACAACATCACCGTCATCGTGGTTCGAGTCCTCGGGCCGCAGGTGGCCCAGGAGTCGGCGAGCAGCACAGCCAGCCGCGCTGCGGCTCAGTCGCAACGGCCCGCCGTGCATCCGGCGGTTTGGAGTGCGTTCGGCGTGCTTGCCCTGAGCGCCGCAATGTTGGTCGCCGTTGGCCAGCGCATCGCGGCTCTGGCAGCGCTGCTGGGCGTGTTCCTGGCAGGCGGGGTTGCGATCCTTCAGAAGTTCGGCGGCTTTGGCTCACGGGCGCGGGCCGTTCAGCGTTTCGGACGCGGTCCCTACGTAACATGCGATTGCACGCCGGACGCGTCCTTTGCGACGACGCTCGCGGAACTCGACAAGCAACTTCGCGAGGCCGCGGCCAACGCTCATTGGCGGATCGATTGGGACTCGTTTTGCAGGCACGAGAGCGCCGCCACGGCGGCCGTCAAGAAAGGCAAGTTTCCCGATGCTGTTCGAGAGTATTGCCGAGCGATCAGTTGCATGATGGAGCAACTCCGGCACCAGTCGAACCGCAAGCGTTGACGAGGGCCGCGGCGGGCCGGACTCCCGCGGATCGACGTAGGCCCCCCCGAGCGAATATGGTATAGTTGCCAGGAGACCGTCAACTCGGACGTGCAGCCCCGATTGCAGCACCCCCCCATACAGCGGATAAACCCGGGGAGGACCATCATGAGCGTTGGTCCAATGGCAGGGCTGGCCGCCAGCGTGGCGGCGACATCACTCGCGCAGAATACCGGCTCGGACGTCGAACGCACGCAGCAGGCGACAGGCAACCAGCAGCGGCAAGTTCGAAACGAACAGCGCGCCGTCAGCGCAGCCGGAATTGGTGAAACCGACGGCGACAATCACGAAACGAACGACCGCGACGCGGACGGGCGACGGCCGTGGGAACGTTCGGAGTTGCCCAACGCCTCTTCCGAGCCATCGACCGGCCTTCGCCTCAGCAGAGACGCGTCCCATCAGAGCGGCAACCTGCTCGACTTGAGCGGGTGACGGGCTATATCCGCGTCGGACAAACGGCCGCGATTGACAAATCGGCCCGTCCCGTGGATTAACAGCGCCACATGGCATCGATGCCGGCGTCTGCTCCGCCGAGACGCCGTCGCCGCCCGGCGACGGTGACAGCCATCACCCGAGGAATTCCTGGAAGAAGCCGCCGTCGGCGCAGGGCTGATCGCCGCCGCCGGAATCGGCGGCGGTGTGCCGTGCGAGTAGAACGGCTGCCGCCAGCGGCGATTCGCCCTTCGTGCGCGAGGTTCAGTCTTCCACGCGGAGCTTGATCTCGTCGGCGTTTGCCTTCAGTTCCGGCGCGTACATGGCCCAAGCTTTGGTCGGCAGGGCGCTGAACTTGCCGGGCGTCTCGGCCCGCATGCGGTACGCGACGCTGTGCGCGCCGCGGGCAAGCCGCGCGACGAAGAACACCACGCGGTTGTCGCGGAACTCGATGTAGGCGCCCAGGGCGTTGCCGTTGTAGCCGCTCTGCAGATCGACCGGCTCGAACCCGGCCGGCTTCATGTCCTCGAAGAGGAGATACTCGTAGTCGTTCTTGCTGGCGATCTCGAGTTCGATTTCGACCAGGTCGCCGCTCTTGAGCGTGGCCAGGTTGGCCAACGCTTCGCGCTCGTACTTCTCGACCTTCTGCTCGACGACCTGCCCTCGCGAACCCGCCACCTTGGCCGTCTTGTCGGACTTCTTGAGGCGGTAGTACTTGCGTTCGACCTTCACCTCCAGGCCGGTCTTGCGGATCGGGTCTTCGAGCGTGAAGTTGGTCAGGTAGCCGTTGAAATACAACGGGCCGCGACCCTTGCGCTTCAGCTCGACGGTGTGCTGGCCGTCCTTGACCGCGCTGCCTTCGAGCACGAACTTGTTGTCGAAGGTGAAGAGCGTCGCGGGGGTGACTTCGACCGCCTTCTGCAACTGGCCGTCGAGCCAGACCTCGACGGTCATCTCCGGCTTCTGCTCGCCGCTGGCGCGGAGAAAGTCGGCCATGGCCTCGATGCATAGGGCCGTGTCGCGGGTCGATTTCCAGTAGGTGGCGTTCTTGCGGTTGTTGAGCAAGTACTTGACCAGGCGCGGGGCCAGTTCGCCCTTGGGATCGGTCTTCGCCAAGAGCTTGAGGTAATAGGCCTCGGCCTCGAATTCGCTGCCGTACCAACACCACCAAGAGTTGTTCTCCGGCAGATTGAGCCAGGCGGTCTGGTTCTCGTCATCCTGGACCACGTACTGGCCGAGGTTTCGGAGAATCGTGGCCAGCTTCTCGTTGTCGCCGAGTTTCTCGACGGCCATGCCGTACATCGCCACGCCGTACACGGCGAGCGTGGTGCGGTCGCGGAAGAGGAACTCGTGCATCTGGGGGTTCTTCACGCCGGCGTCGACCAGGACCATGTAGACGAAGGCGTCGAGGTTGTAGGCGTGCTGCTTCCACGGCTCGACCTTCGGTTCCTTGAGGGCATTGGCGAGCTTCTGCACCTCGGCGTCCTGGTGGCGCTTGAGCCACTCGACGCCGCGCGCGAGCATGCCGGGCACGAGGGCCACGTCGTTGCGCTCGGCGATCTGGAGCCCGTGGACCACGTAGGCCGTGGTGTGCGCCATCGAGTGCTCGCCGTAGCCGGAGAACCAGCCCCAGCCGCCGTCCGAGAGTTGCATCTCGGCGAGGCGATTCACGCCCGCCTTGACCATGCGATCGACTTCCGGCTTGTCAAAGACCGGATTGCGGTCCAGCCGCTTCCACTGCGCGGCTCGCTGCTGGTCGTCGCCGGTCTCCTGGGCGTTGAGGTTCGTTCGCTTCTTCGCGACGTCTTCGAGGTTCACGCCCATCTCGATGAGCACCTTCTGGGTGATGACCGTGGGCAGGAACCGGCTCAACGTCTGCTCGGTGCATCCGTAGGGATAATCGACCAGGTATGGCAACGCATCGATCATCGCCCCGGCCAGCGTCGGCGAGTAGCGGACTTCGAGCCGGGTCTGCTCGGGACGTCGCTGGGCGGGTACGTTAAACGTCATCTTGCCGCCGGGCTGGTTCGGCCGGACCACGCCCGAACGGGCCTCCATCTTCAGCATCCCGTGGACGTAACACGGGAATTTCTGCTCCATGGCATCCGACTCTTCGTCGGTCAACGCCTTCATGCGCACGGTGGCTTGGCCTTCCCGGACGACCTTCACGCGCCAATCGACGCGGGTCTCGCCGTTGGCCGCGATTTCGACGGGCGGGTTGAAGGTCTTGCCGGTGTTGAGCACGACCGGATGCCCGGGCTTGGGGCTGAGTTTGTCCCCCTCGGGAATCACTTCGAGGCACTTGCCGTCGAGTTCCAACGCCACTTCGACCTTCTTCTTGGTCTTCAGATAGTTGTGAACCACGGCCGAGAGCACGACTTCGTCCTTTTCAACGAAGAACCGCGGGGCCTGGAGACGGATGATGAGGTCTTTGCGTGTGACCACGTCGGTCTGGCCTTCGCCCACCTTGGTGCCGTGGCCGAGCCCCCAGACCTTGATCCGCCAGGTGGTGAGGTTCTCTGGCATGTTGAGCGCCACCTGGGCCGTGCCATCCTGGGCCGTTTCGAGGGCTCCGACCCACAGGGCCGTGTCGGCGAACTCCTTGCGCACGGTCGGCTGGACCATGGCCGGCGCGCCGCCGGGACCGTCGGACCCGGCGTTGGATTTCCTCCTCATGGACAGTTCCGCCATCGCGCCCGGCGCTGCGGCCATCGGGGCTTCAGGCACGGGCATCGCTTCCGCGGCCATGGCGTCCATTTGCATCTCGCGTCCGAGCATCGCCCCGCGCAAACGCGCACCGCCCCCGCGACCGCCACTCATGCCGAATGGCATGCCCTTCTCGCCCGCGCTCCGGACCTCGTCGATCGCCGTGGCGCCAAAGATGCCGACATCGCCCATTCCGACCGTGTTCGGCGCAACGAGGTTCGCGGAGCCGCGGTCCAGGCTGCTTTCGGTCTGCGGATGGTGGTGGCGCCGCCACTTCCAGAAGAAGGCCTTGATCTCGGGCACGTTCGAGCCGCCCGAGATGTACTCGACCGACTTATCGTAGATGGCGACCACGGTCGAGCCGACGAACGGCTTGCCCTGGAAATCGGTCAGCCTGAGCTTGACCTGAGCCTTCTGGCCGGGCCGGTATGTCTCGGACGACGGCGTTACGTCGACCGAAAGAACGCGCTTCTCCGGCGGGACGACGATCTCCTTGGTCTCCGTGTGGACCTTGCCATCGGCAATCGTCAGGGCCTCGACGAAGAAATTGGGCATATCCTTCTTGACGACGCCGATTTCTTCGACCGTGCTTTTGCCGTCGAGGCGGATGACCTTGGGCGGCAAGTAAACGCCATTGGCGGGCCGTAGGAACAGGAGCACCGTGCCGCCGACGCGATCGGTGTTAATCAACAGCTTCACCTTATCGCCCGGCTGGTACTCGCGCTTGTCCGGGATCAACTCGACGTGGTTGAAACGGAAGTCGGTCCCATCGAACCCCTCGCCGGTTACGGTGAACACGTAGCCCCCCTCGATGGCATGCTGCTTGGCATCCGTGAGCGCGTACGAGACGCGATACTGCCCTGGCTGCGCAGCCGTGAGCTGAGCTTTGGCAACGCCTTCTTCATTGGTGGCGAGGTCTTGGGCGTGGACGGCTTTTTCCAGCGGTTTGCCGTCCTGGTACGTAACGGCAAACAACGTGAGCTTGCCCGCGCCCTGCACGGGTTTGCCGTCGAGCGTCCGCGCCGAGAAATGGGCGTGGATCGTGTCGCCGGCCCGGTAGTGGCCGCGATCGACCCAGGCGTAGACCGCAAACGGCTTGCGAGCTACCAGCACATTGCCCGAGCCGACGATCGTGCGCCGCGACTGGTCGACCACTTCGGCCGTGATCGCGTACTGTTGGTCCTGGTCCGGATGAAGCGCCTTGGCCACGGCGGTGTCGATCTCGACCTTGATGGCGCCGTCGGGCCCGATCTCCACTTCCCGGTCCACGACGATCTCCGGCGGTTGCGAAGCCCGAGGCCACCAGAACGGCCACGGGCGCACACAGCCCCACTCTCGCCAGCCCGGATACCAGGAATAGTCGTAGGCGAACCACCAGTAGCCGGGCTCGTAGAGCCAGTCCCAGATCCCCATGGGATACCACCGCTCGGTGTGCGCGGTGCGAGTGACCTTGTACTTCACCTTGGCCTTGGTGACCGGCGAGCCGAAATAGTACTTGGCCTTGATCGCAGCGGTGATCTTTTCGCCGAGCATCACCGGTTCCTTGGGGGCCTCGACCGTGACCTCGAACTCGGGCTTCTTGTATTCCTCGACGCGGAAATTGCCGCCGAAACCGTCACAAGGGACGTTGGAAAGCCTTAGTGCATAAACACCAAGCATTGCGTCGGCGGGGATGACGTATTGCCCCTGGATGCCCCCGTAGGCGTCGGCCCGCTTGGCTTCCGACACGATCTTCTCGCCTTTGGGATTGTAGATCTCGACCGTGACATCGCGGCTGGCGAACTCCGATGTGTCGGGCACGTCGTACTGCGCACGGCGAATCCAGAATTTGTAGTCCACTTTCTGATCCGGCCGGTAGACCGGCCGATCGGTAATCGTGAACACTTTGACTTCGTTGTACTCGGCGTCGTGGACCCGGTTGTACCACACCCCCGTGAAGCCCAGGTACGCAAACCGGCCGCCCTGTGAACGCGCGATGGCGATCCACTGGTACTCCTGGGGCTGATCTTCAGGCGTGACAATCACCTGGCCGTCGGCGTCGGTGTGTTCGGCAGACTGCTTGACCTGGATCTCGAAGCGATTGCCGTCGCGGTGTTCCACGCGGTAGCCGAAGAACTCGACGTTGGCCCGATCGACCGGCTTGCCCGTGAC
>CAZFKF010000144.1:0-8683 GCA_964518805.1 uncultured Planctomycetaceae bacterium
ATTGATCCGGTGGGCTCGCGTTTCGCTATGCCCACCCTTCAGGTTTCGTCAAGCCACTTCAAGCGATGTAGCAACACGATATCACCCGGAACCCGGCCGACAACATCCCCCCTGTGGTGTTATTCGACTGAATACTCTGTCACTGTCTGGGTTTCCGCGAGCAGGCTTGATCCCCGTTAATCCTCCCACGTTCGGCTCGGCAAAGTGGTGAAGTTCGTGAGGATGCGGTATACTTGCGGGGTTGCCGTCTTTGCCACTGGGAGGTGTGTTCATGGAAAAGTCGTTGGATCGGAAGCTGGCCCGGATCTTGGCCGATTCGTCGGCCAAGGATTTCATCATCGCCGACGCTAAGGACGCCGACATGGCGTTCGGGCTGGCGGCGCCGGGCCGGAGCCCCGAGTACCACGGCGGCGAGGCCCGCTTTCGCACCCTGGAAGAGTACCGTCAACTGATGCGCGAGATCGTGCACCAGGGCCTCGTGGATATCATGCTCATGAGCGCCAGCACCAACGAAGTGTTGGCGATCCAGGAGCGGCTGTTCGACTCCAGCCACGTCACCCCAGCGGTCCGGGCCAACGACACCACGGACATCTGGCTGGCTTCCGGCACGGGCCGCTACGCGACGCAGCCCTCGCTCCCCTTCCGCACGGCGACGATCGACCACATCATGTGCGGCAAGATGGAGTGCCAGCCCCACGAGCGCAAGCTGGGGGCCGACCTGGGACTCTATTCGGTGACCTTCAACAACGACACGACCCTGGACCGGGCGACCTTGGAGGCCTATAGGGCGTTCCGCCTGGAGACCGAGGCCAAGGGCTTCCGCTACTTCCTCGAAGTATTCGACCCGAACGCCTGCGGCGATTATCCGCCCAAGGACGTGGGCCGGTTTGTCAACGACCACATCGTGCGGGCTTTGGCTGGCGTGACCAGCCGCGGCCGTCCGCTGTTCCTCAAGATTCCGTACCACGGCCCGGCGGCCATGGAGGCCCTGGCCAGCTACGATCGATCGCTTGTGGTTGGAATCTTGGGTGGCTCGGCCGGCACCACGTTCGACGCCTTCCACATGCTCTGGGAAGCGAAGAAGTACGGCGCCCGCGTGGCCCTGTACGGCCGGAAGATCAACAACGCCGAACACCAATTGCGTTTCATCCGTTATTTGCGGGCGATTGCCGACGACGAGATCGAGCCGGCCGAGGCGGTCCGGGCCTATCACAGCGACCTGGCCAAGTTGAACATCCGGCCGCAGCGTTCGCTGGAAGAAGACCTTCAGGCCACGACGACGGCTTCGAGCTACAGCGGCACGTCGCAGCCCGGGGCGAAGAAGACGGCCGTCCAGGCGGCCTCGGACACGGCTGCCAAGCCGGCCGCAGCCAACGGCGAGCCCGACTTCAGCCGCATGACGCCGGCCGAAAAGGCCCGCTGGAACCTCGATCGCTGGAAGCGGATCATCGGCTGATCGCCTCACAACGGCTTGTCTGGCCCGTGATTCTCTGTGCCCTCCGCGTCCTCCGTGGTGAAATCCACAATCCACCACGGAGAACGCGGAGGGGCGTCTGTTGCCGAATAGACGGCGCAGTCCGCTTCAGACGCGGAGGAAGATTTGCCGCGCGTACAGGAATCGGGCCAGGGCCAGCATCAAGAGCACGGCCAGCGTGCTCACGGCCAGCGGGCCGAAGTGGTGGAGCACGTCGTGCGACACGTCGCCGCCGATGAATCGCTGCGCCAGGCCGCGGAAATCGATCAGGCCGTCGAGCAGATAGAGCGTGATCGGATTGACGCCGATCCACACAAACGGAGCTGCCCAACGCCGCAACTGCCAGACGTCGATCACCAGGTAAAACAGCCCCAGGAGGATAGCGCTGTAACCGGCGGCCACAAGCACGAAGGAACTGGTCCAGAGCTTCTTCACCACGGGAAATTCGAGCCCCCAGGCAAAACCGAGGCCCACGCTTACGCCTCCGGCGACAAGCAGCGTGAGGACTTTCTTGTACGGGCCCGTCGAACGATCTTTCAGCAGCAGGCCGGCCAGCGCGCCCAACAGGCACGAGGCCACGGCGGGCAGGGTGCTTAGCAGTCCCTCGGGATCGTGGTCGCCGTCCCATTTGCGCCCGGGCAGCCAGTGCGCGTCGACGTAGTTGGCCAGGTTCTTGCCTTCGGCGAACGAACCGGCCGCGCCGCCGGGCACGGGAACATACGCCATCAGCAGCCAGTAGCCCACCAACAGCACCACGGCCGCAACCGCTAGCCCGCGCGCCCTGAAGAAACAAAACAACAGCCCGGCTGCAAAGTAGCACAGCGCGATCCGCTGCAACACGCCCAGCCAGCGGACGTCGGCCAAGTGCTTCGCGAAGCCGCCGTAGTACAAGACGCCCAAGAGGAAGAGGACGACCGAGCGCACGATCAGCCGGCGAAGGGCCACCCCTACGCCCTTGGTCTCGATCTGCTTGGAGAGCGAAAACACCAGTGACACGCCCGCGATGAACACGAAGAGCGGGAAGATCAGGTCGTAGAACGCGAAGCCTTCCCACGGCTTGTGCTCCATCTGCCCGGCCAGCACCTCGGCCACCGGACCCGGGCTGAGCTTGGCGGCGTCGAGGACGATCGCCTCGGCGCCGAGAATCCAGAACATATCGAACCCCCGCAGGGCGTCCAACGACACGAGACGCTCGGTCTTGCGCGGGGCGGCGGAGGGGTCGGACGACGGAGCGGAAGCGGGGCGGGGCGAGGTGTTGGCCATGGTAACCAGTTGGTGCGAAGAAGCGGGACGGACAGAGGTCTATCATACCCAGAACTCGGGGGAATGGACAGCGAATACTAAATACCGAGTACTGAAGGCAGAATTCGCCCTTGGGGACGACACGTGCGCGGTCTTCATTCTGCGTTCCGTAATCAGCACTCGGTCTTCGCCGTTCGTCTCTTCGGGAGACGGATTCGGTCTCTCCGCGGTGGCCGCCGGTCGCCATTCGTGGTCTAATGGTGGGGCCACAGAACCAGGCAATCAGGGAGAATCGCGATGAAGAAACAACTCGCTTGGCTCGCGCCGATCGTGCTCTTCGGCGCCGGATGGACTGCGGCGACCTTCGGGGCGCCGCCCGTGCGCTGGAACGCGGCAGAAATGGGGGCCGTGGCCGACGGGACCACCGACAACACGGCCGTGTTTCAGAAGGCGTTGGACGCCGCAGGCAAGGCGGGTGGCGGGGTGGTCGAGGTGCCCGCCGGGCGCTATCGCGTCAACGGGACTCTCTCGATTCCCCAGGGCGTGACGCTTCAAGGCACCTACCGCGTGCCGCCTACCTCGGCCAGCAAGACCGAAAAGCCCGACGGCACCACGCTGCTGGCCTACGCCGGACGCGGCTCGCAAAAGGGGTCGCCGTTCATCCGTCTTGCCGGACGCAACTCGGCAGTCGCCGGGCTGGTCGTCATCTATCCCGAGTGGAAGCAGACCGACGTGCCGCCGGTGCCGTATCCGCCCTGCGTCGAGTCGCACGACACGGAGAACGTGGGCGTTTCGGAATGCTGCTTCCTGAATCCCTACGAGGCGATCAAGCTCGTCCGCTCGGCCCGGCACCTGGTCCGCAACGTCACCGGATACCCGAGCTGGCGCGGCATCTACGTCGACGAGTGCTACGACATCGGGCACATCGAGAACATCCATTTCTGGCCGTTTGGCGTGGCCTACGAGCCGAACGACCCGTACTGCAAATGGGTGAACACGCAAGGCGTGGCCTTCGAGCTGGCCCGCACCGACTGGCACTACGTGTTCAACACCTTCTGCTTCGGCTACGGCGTGGGCTACAGGTTTTCCGAATCGAAGGCCGGCAGCACGAACGGGAACTTCCTGGGCCTGGGGGCCGATTCGTGCCGGCGCGCGGTGTACGTCGAGCAGGCGCAGCCGCCGGGACTGCTGATCACCAACGGCGAGTTCGTGGGTCGCTGGAGCAGCACCGATTCGGTGTGCGTCGAGATCGGCCCCAAGATGGAAGGCAAAGTCAGCCTGGTGAACTGCTCGTTCTGGGGACCGATCGACCGCTGCGTGTGGATGCAGAGCCCCTTCGGCCAGTTCACGGCCAACGCCTGCCATTTCGTCCATTGGGACAACCACGGCAAGGGCGCGCCCGCCATCCAGTTCGACGCCGGCAAGGGCATGGTCCAAGGCTGTACGTTCAACCTGGAGGGGACGCACGTCCTGGTGGGCGAGCAAGTGCGCTCGGCCATCTTGACCGGCAACCAGGCCCTGGGCGGATTCCGGGCCGACAACCGCGCCGGCATTCGCACGCAAATGACGACCAACGAGACCGACCCCTTGGAAGCCACGCCCGAGGCCCGATCGCACTACCGCATCTCGCTGGGCGCACTGGGCGACGGCCAGTATCTCAAGCAGTGGAACGGACGGGAGGTTCGCGGTGCGAGCCTCCAGACGCGATCCATGCGCTGGTCGACCGGCAGTTCCCTGCTCATCCTCCCGATGGTACCGGGCAAGGCCCACGAGGTCGCCATCGAGATGGCGGTTCCCAAGGAGGCCGAATCGCCCGACGCGGGACTCTACCTCGACGGCAAGCGCCTGGCCGCCATGAAGCCCGGCGCCGCCACGCTGGTCGCCTCCTTGCCGCCTTCGGCCTCGGACCGGATCACCCTGGAACTCCGCTGCCATGGCTGGGTGCCCAAGCAACTGCACGCCGGCTCGAAGGACGACCGCACCCTGGGCATCGAGGTCTACTCGGTAACGATGCGGGCCCGGGATGCCGCCCAAAAGGTCTTCGACGCCAACCTGGGCCAGTGGAGCCAGTCGCCGGTGTCAAGCGGCGCAGCAAAGAAGGAGTAGCGAGCCGCGTGGCACGCACTCTGAAACGAGACGCGTTGGCAGACCACGCGGGAGGTCGCGGCCGGGTGGCATGCCGTCACGCGGCGTTTAGCCGCGGGTCGGCATGGGGACTGCCAGAGCCCCTTCCATGCTCACCCGACGCCTTGCGTCGTGACGGCATGCCACACACGCCGACCTACTCGGCGGTCGTCGCCGCCCGCGGTGCCGTACACTGGTCCGTAGCCGATGCGATGCCACCAACGCAACACAGCAGCAAAGCGGGCCATGCGGCCCGCCGGTCCCGGCGGGAGGCTTCAGCCGAGGCGGCGGAGTTCGGGGGCGTACATGGCCGTGATGTTCTCCGGTGGCGTGTCGGCGCTGATGTCGTGGCTTGAGGCGAGGATGAAACCGCCGCCTGCGCCCAATGTGGCCACACGATCGAGCACCGATTGGCGCACGTCGTCGGAAGTCCCAAACGGCAAGGTCTGCTGGGTGCAGATCCCTCCGTGAAAGGCGAGGCGGTCGCCGAACTCGCGCTTCAGCGCGGCAGGGTCCATCCCCTTGGCGGCGACCTGGATCGGATCGAGAACGTCGACACCCAGGGCAAGGAAGTCGGGGATCAACTCGCGGATCGCGCCGCAACTGTGCAACATGAACTTCAGTCCGGCCGAATGGCAGAGGTCGATCATCCGCTTCAGAGGCGGCGCCATGAACTGGCGAAACAACGCGATCGAAATGAGCAGCCCGCGCTGCGTGCCGAAGTCGCTCCACTCGCAATAGAAGTCGAAGCCGCCGCGGGTCGCCTCCAGGGCGCGGGTGATGTCTTCGCAGTAGAAGTCGGTGAACTTGCCGATCAGGTAATGCGCCATCTCCGGACGCTCGACCATGTCGAGCATCACGTTCTCCATGTTGCGGAGGATGCAGGGTCGCGTGAAGAGGTCCGCGCCCTCGTAGAGAATGGCGTAGTCCCGGTATCGATCGCACTGCTTGGGCATCGACGAGTAGTCGAAGATGTCGTTGCTCGGCCAGGCGTGCTTCTCCAAATCCTCGACCGATTGCGCATCCCAGACTGGAGTAGGGACGTGCATGTCGTAGCTGCCGTGGTCGGCCTTGAGGTGCTTCGACCGAATGCCCCAATAGTCCTCGAACACCTCGTCGTCCAGGAGCTTGGGTGGCGGGCCCACGTATCGCGGTTCCAACCGGCGGACGTCGATCTCCAGCCGGCGCAGCAAGCCCTCGTAGGAATCGACCTGGAGGTGCTCCATCATGTACTGGTTCACCGCCGCTTCGGCCTTGTAGTCGGCGGGGGTACGGTCGGGACGCTGCCGGTCGATCGCCGTCAGCACGCGCTCACGAGGCGTCATGGGGGCTCCTTTGCAGGTCGCTCGGTCAGGCCGAAGGCGTCACACGCGCTGGGCTTCGTCCCATAGCTTGACGGCCTCGCGAGAGAATTGCAACCGGTGGGACGACGGCATGCCCATCGCGAAGTGATGAACGTGGCGCTGTGCGGCCGAGTTCAGCCATGCCTTTCGCCAAGCGGTCGCAGAAAGCGACACGCGGCCAGGACTCGAGGGAAGCTGCCAGGCCACGACTCTGGCCGAATGCCAGAGTCGTTCACGCTCGTTGGGTATTTCGCGCGGGTGCCGCCGTGGGCCTGGACCGCAGCGCTGGGACTACTTGCTGAAAGTCAGTCCGGGGTCGCCTGGGTTGTCGCCCGGCATGCGGAAATTGAAGCGGTCATCGGCCAGTTGCGTCACTTGGCCAACCATCACCGTGTTGTTGCCTTCCTTGAGAATCAGGAGGTTGTCGGCAATGGTGTAAGTGCCGCTGAATTGGCGCGGCTTGTCTTTCTGGGTGTAGGTCCAGGTGTACTTGCCGTCCTTCGTGAGGTCCAGTGAGATGGCGGCGCCATCCGGGCGCGTGGCCTTCCACGGGCCGACCAGAGCGGCCGTATTGACGGCCTTGGGCGGGGCAGAGGGCGGGGCCGTCGCCGGCGCCGGGGTTGCCGTCTTGCTGGTCATCGCGCTGAGGAGTTGCGCGGACAACTGATCCTTGGGGTTCAGTTGCACCACGGCCTTGAGTTGCGTGGCGGCGGCATCCGAAAACCCGCAGCACATGTAGTGATAGGCCAGCAAGAAACGAGCCGCGGGCGAATTGGGATGCTCGTTAACGTACTGCTCCAACGCCCGCAGTTGCTGGGTGTAGGCGCTAACGTCGGGATACATGCTGCTCAGGGTCGCCCAGTCCCAACCAGGCCCGGCGGACAACACCGCGTAAACCGGTCCCGCCGCCTCGTCGTAGCGTTTCAGGGCAAAGAGGATCAGCGCGCGAAACTCGTGGGCAGGTCCGGAATTGGGGAGCTTGGCCACCGCCTGGTTGCAGGCCGACAGCGCGCCAGCGTAGTCGCCTTGGGCAAACGCCGTGCGTGACGCGTCCAGCATCGCCATCGCGTCGTCGGGCGAAGGCGCCTGGCTTGCCGCTGCCGGATCACCTCCCGACGAGGATGGCGGGGCGGAGGATGCTATCGCCAGAGGCTGCGAGTAGTCGATCGTCGTATTCTCGATGACGACGGGCGCCGAGCAATACGGATTATAGTAGGGCCAATAGCCCCAGGACCAAGGCGTCGTGATCGCCACGCCAGCCGCGAAGCCGGCTCCCCATCCCCAGGCCCAAGCCGCCGGACCGTAGGGCCACCGGTGCCACGGGTTGGGCCAGTGGCCGTGATACCAGTTCGGATACGGCCCAGGATGAGGTCCAGGACCAGGGTGCGGTCCGGGGCCAGGATGCGGTCCGGGGCCAGGATGTGGACCAGGACCAGGATGCGGTCCGGGACCGGGATGCGGCCCGGGACCGGGGGTCACATGAGGTCCGGGGTAGGGCCGATCGTACGCACCGGGATGCGACGGAGTGAGCCCAGTGCTGTGCTCGCCCGGTCCACGGTTCAATCCCGAAGCGCCGCCGTGGAATGACTCGCGGCCCACGGAGAATTCTGCGCCGCGAGATCCGCCGGCCGAGAATCCGCCGCTATGATACCCGCCTCCAGAGAATCCGCCACCACGATATCCTCCGCCCGAGAATCCGCCGCCGAATCCCCCTCCGCCACGGGCTCCGCCACCGCCACCGCCGCGGCCAAAGGCCTCGCCGGAAACCAGGGGAATCAGCAACGCCGCGCATAAGAGTGACCTGACAGCGGTGTTCACGCAATAGCTCCTTGGGTACGGCCTTGGATTTGGCGGAAGCCGATCGAGAACGAAAATGGTCGATCCGGCGGGACGTTTTGTCGACACTCCACTCCGCCGCCTCGAAGCGCGCAGAGTGCAAGATTATGGAACTCTAGGTCGCAGAACGCGCAACCACAACTCGGTTGGGTGAGGAGAAGGGGGGATCGCGGAGCCGTGATGAGGTACGGGTGTCATAATCCGTCCGACGCGAACGGCGCGACGACGAGCGGAACGACCGCCCCATGCCTCATCCGCCGGGCCCGCCGAGATTCTGGCAATAGACAACACGCTCGGGGGGGCATGGGGTTGACGGGCAGCGCTCTTCGGCCACAATGGAGCAATGGCGACACTGGATGCGAGGGCGATGTCATGACCCTCTTTGAGTGGTTCCGACGATGTGCGAAATGGATGATTGGCGTCGGCCTTGGCGTCGACGCTGCGTGGTGCGTGTTGTACGCGAGTATCGCGCTAGCCGCACTCGCAATGGCCGTGCTTCGAGGCCGCTCCGACCAAATTCCGGCACTCGTGGGCTCAACCATCGGAGCGGTCACGATCGTCGGCTTCGCAACCTGGGTCTTCTGGGACGTGCGGCGCACGGGCAAACGGTGGGTGCACGTCAGCTTTTGCATTTTAGGGCGGGGAAGATGGGGGGATTGGGGCG
>CAZFKF010000145.1:0-8681 GCA_964518805.1 uncultured Planctomycetaceae bacterium
TCCTGAGTTGTTCGGCCACTTTGTCCGATTCGGCGTCCATGTGATCGCCGAAGGGGTTGATCCGGGCGAGCTGCACGTCGGGCCAGTCCGATTCGGCCGAGGCCACCAGTGGGTCCCAGCCATGGCTGGAGATGCCCACCGCGCGCACGCGGCCCTTGCGTTTGGCCTCGTCGAGCACGTCCATCACGCGGCGCATTTCCGAGGGCCACGACCGCGTCTGCATGCAGTGCATCAGCAGCAGATCGATCGTCTCGACGCCGAGTTCCTGGCGGAACCGCTCGACGTCGGCCTTGGCCACCACCGGATCGCGGGCTAGGGTCTTGGTCTGGATGAAGTACTTGTCGCGGGGCACGCCCTGCAGGGCGATTTGGACGAACGTGTGCATGTGGTACATGTCGGCCGTGTCGATATAGCGGATGCCGCGATCCAGCGCGTGCCGCGCCAGGCGGGTAAATCCCTCGGTGCCCAAGGCCCGCTGCTGGCTGCCGCCGACCGTGCCCGTGCCGATGCCCAACACCGTGGTCTTCAACCCGCTGCGGCCCAACGTGACCACGTCG
The DNA here is from genome assembly GCA_964518805.1 of uncultured Planctomycetaceae bacterium. Taxonomy (GTDB): domain Bacteria; phylum Planctomycetota; class Planctomycetia; order Pirellulales; family Thermoguttaceae; genus CALFBP01. The sequence goes on from CAZFKF010000145.1 coordinate 558, forward strand.
GTGCCGCGTTTGGCCTTGGCCGCCGGTTCCGCCCCGGCCGCAATGGAAAACCGCCCCCCGGCCGCAGCCACGCCCGCCAAGGTCATTCCTGCAAGAAAATCTCGACGCGTAATCCCTGCCATGACAACGCCCTTCTAAAGGATGGCCAATTGACCTGTCCACTGTCGCAATTCTTTATACTCGGTTCCGAAGAGGCAAGCCAGCTACCCGGCTTTCAGCGTTGTCTGAATCCCTATACACTATCCTCTGTTCCCTCCGCGCCCTCCGTGGTTCGTTTCGGATTTCACCACGGAGGACACGGAGAGACGCGGAGCAGCGAGGAAACGCCGGATCCGCACACGATTTCCTTTCGGCCGGGGAGACCATATCATGACGCAAGACATTGGCCATGCTCACGCCGGCGATCGCCGCCGGTTCTTGTCCCAACTCACCGCGGCCGCGGCCGCGGCCGTGGCCGGGGCGGGTCTGGCAGCAGATAGCCTGTTCTCGGCCGAAGCCAAGCCGGCTGCTGCCCCGGCGCTCCCCTCGATCTCCCTGGGCAAGTACCGCATCAGCCGGCTCGTGGCCGGGTGGAACCCGATCGGCGGCTATTCCTACCTCGGCCCGCACGTCGACCGGCACATGAAGGAGTACTTCACCACCCAGCGAACCGTGGACTTCCTGTTGGATTGCGAACGGGCGGGCATCACCGCGCATCAGTTCTCGCCCGCCGACAACACGGCCGAGGTCCTGCGCACGGTGCGCCAGCGGGGCTCGAAGATGCATTTCTTCTGCCTTCACGCCGGCCGAGATGGCATCCGTGCCATCGTCGAGTCCACGCAGCCGATCGCCATGGTGCACCACGGCGGAGTCACCGACACGCTCTTCAGCCAAGGCAAGAGCGGCGAGGTGCATGACTACGTCAAGGCGGCCCGCGACCAGGGCGTCCTGGCCGGCGTTTCGGCCCACAATCCCGACTGCATCCGCCGCATCGCCGACGAGGGATGGGAGGTCGATTTCTTCATGGGCTGTTTCTATCATCTGACGCGCAAGCACGGGCCGCCCCTGCCGACGCTGGAGATCGCCTACCCCTTCTACGCCGACGACCCCAAGGCGATGACCGAAGTCATGCGCCAGGTCAAGCAGCCGTGCCTGGGGTTCAAGATCCTCGCGGCGGGCCGGAAGTGCGAGAGCCAGCAGGCGGTCCAGGAGGCGTTCCGGTTCGCCTTCAAGAACATCAAGCCCGCCGACGGCGTGATCGTGGGCATGTTCCCCCGCTTCTTCGACGAAATCCGGGCCAACGCCCAACACACCCGAGACTTGGCCTAGAGGCCTCATCGCTGCGGGACGCGAGCGTCGGGCCGCCCCAAGTCGATGCCAGCAATGCAGCCCCTGGGTCGAGCGTGCAGTCGTCGGTGATATTGCGGTTGATCACGGTCACGCAGAGACGGCCGTCGGCGGAGGCCGAAGCGCACAGGTCGACGTCGGCATCATCATCTGTCGGCGGCGTGCGCAGCACCCGGTTGCCCTGGTGCATCTTGAACAGATCGAAGATCACTCCCGCGGTGTCCAAGCTTGCCGCGGCAGGCGTGACTGCGTCGCCGGCCAATGTGACAGATGGCCAAGAAACGAGAGGAGCACAGACATTCCATCTATGCTCCTTGGCCGCAACAACTCGGTGGGAAGAGAAGAGTTGTCTACTTCTTCAGTTCGGGCTTGGCATGGCCAGTCCCGGCCTTCTCTTTGGCGATCTTGTCGAGTTCTTCTCGCACCAACTTGGCGACGAGCTTTCTCAGGTGATCCTCGCCCGGGCCTCCCGCCTGGGCGAAGGGAGGCCGTTGCTCGGGACGGGGACCTGGGCCTTTGCCCCAGCCCTCAGCGCCACTGCCGGGGCCGGCAGCGTGCCAAGGCGGCACCGCATGTCCGGCAGCCGGGCCGCCACCCCACGGGTGCGGACCTTGCCAGGGCTGCGGCGCCTGCGGAGGCGGACCCATACGGCACCAAGGGCACGGGCAGAATGCCGGGGGCATGTGCCCAGCCCCAGGCCCGCCCATCGGACCGTGGAATCCGCCTCCAGGGAACCCTCCGAAACCAGCCCCCGGTCCCATGCCGTGCGGCCCGCCAGGCCCAGGTTGGGGCGGCCGTCCGCCCAAGGCGCCAGGCCCCGGTTTCGGGAGCCCCTTGTGGGACTCCGCCATCCCGGCCACAAATTCATCGAGGCTGAGCGAACCGTCGTGGTTCTTGTCCATCGAGGCAAACAGGGCCTTGGGGTCGGGAATGCGGAAGGGGTCGGCGCCGGGACCATGCGGGCGCTTCGGGCCGGACGAAGCCTGCTCCGGCGGATTAGGTCCTGCCTGCGGGCCGCGCCCGGGCATTCCTCGCCCCGCCCACGGCATCCCCGGAGGGCCAGCCTTCCATGCCTCTTTCAGTTCATCCAGGGTCAGCTTCTTGTCTGCATTCTTGTCGGCCTTCTTAAGGTACTCCTTCACCCGCTCCGGAGCACCCGGCGGAATCTCGTCGGGCGCGATCGCGCCATCGTGATTCTTGTCCATTCGGTTGAACATGACCTCGGGGCCGCCGAAGCCAGGTTCAGGGGGCGAATCGGCCTTCTTGGGCTCTGCGGCCCAGGCTCCCGAAGACAACACGGCCACCGCGAGGCCTGCCAGCAGGCCCCAAAACACCTTTACGGTCATGACTTTCTCCTTGACTACCAGGGAACGCGCTGTGGGATTCTCCCAAGTTTTCATGATGCGTCGGCGACAGGAGTAGTAAACGCGAAACACGGCGGCGCTTCTACAGAGCCGTGCCTTTGCCGCGTGGACGGATCCCGGGAAGCCGCCGGCGATCAGGGGACCCGGCGGAGCTTCGTCACCCGTCCGATCGGCACCCACTCGACGACAAAGATGTTGCCGTCTTTGTCAAAGGCCGCCTGATGCGGATGGACGAATCGGCCCGGTTGCCATTGATCCGGCTTGTTGCGCAGACCGTCCTGGAGAACTCGCTGCGTCCACGCCTCGTCGTAGCCCAGGTGAACGATCGGTTTGTTGTCGCGGTCCAGCAGGGTCACGCGGGCGTGCAAATCGGGCACCAGCAGCGTCTCCTCCCGAATGCTGAAATAGCAGGGGTGCGGCAGTCCCGGCGTGAAGCCGAGGTGCTTCCCGTCGGCCGTGAAGTACTGCAAGCGCGAATTTCCGCGATCGGCCACGACGAGTGCCGGGGTGCGTCCGGGCCGGTCGTCGAACCAGAGGCCGTGGGGACAGCGGACTTTGCCGGGCTCGCTGCCCGCCCCGCCCCACGTGCGAACCCACTTGGCGTCCTTGTCGTATTGATGGATATAGTGCGAGCCATACCCGTCGCCCACGTAGAATCCGCCATCGGGGGCAAAGGCCACGTTGGTCGGACAATACTGATCGGGCTGCTCATAGACCCCTGCTTCCCTGGGATACCCCAGGGACCACACCACGTCGCCGCGCACGGAGAGCTTGGCCACGCGGCGGTTCTTGAGATCGCACAAATAGAGAAACTCTTCGCTGCCCTCCTTGCGAATCGCCAGGCCGTGCCCGCCGCCGTGGAACTCCTTGCCGAACGATCGCACGTACTTGCCTTCGGGGTCGAACACCACGATCGCATCGAGCGGATCAGGCTCCGCGGATTGGTGCGTGATGTAGACCAAGCCATGCTCGTCGAAGCACACGCCGTGCGTATCGCCCCAGCGAAGCTGCGCGGGCAACTGCCCCCAGCCGTGATGGGCTTCGTAGCGGTGTGCGCTGGCGCCGAGGATTGGCTTGTGCAGCCCCGACTTGTCTGTCGCGTGAACGCTCGCTACGCCAAGCGAGGCCGAGAGACTCCCTGCCACCGTGGTGGCGACGAACTTGCGACGTGACACTCTTGAAGTGGCCGCCGGGCGGCGGTCGGGTTGGTTCATGGGGTTGCTCGCGCGGTTGGTGCGTTTCCGAGGGACCCGCTGCCAGAAAGCGATTGGCACGGGCTTACCAGTCTGCCCCAATATTATACGGCAGCCGCATAGCCCCCCGTGCTCGGAGGCGTCGCGCAGCCCGATGTCGGCGGCAGGCGTCTGCTGGTGGCTTGCCGCCGCATGGTCTGCACCGCGCCCGAACCGAACGCGATTCGGCCTGAGAACGCTTCTACAGCGTCCAGCCCGGGCGATAGGCCTGACGGAGGAATGGGTCGGCCTCCGGGCAATTCGTGGCTTTCAAGTTCGCCGCATCCCATTCGAGCTTTTTGCCGGTGCGAAGCGCCACGTTGCACAGCAGCGCGGCCTCGGTCAAGGCCCCGGCGTAATCGAAGTTGCAGGTGGTCGGGCTGCCGGTTTTGCACGCCCGGATCCATTCGGCGTGGTGGCCGATCGACTCGGGGATCGACTGCGGCGGCCGCTTGTAGTCCTTAAACTTCGCCTCGGGCAGAAGTTGATGCCTCGTGTAGTCGGAGATGAGCATTCCCTCGGCCCCGACAAAGAGCACCGCGCTGCCGTACTCGGGGATGGCTTTTTCCTTGACCCAAGCCGGATGCGCACCCCCGTGGTACCAGGTCAGCGTGACCGGCGGGAGAGGGCCGCGAGCGGGGTATTCCTGGCGTGCGATCGTCCATCGGGCCGCGCTTTCGGCGTGGACCGGGCCTTCGGCCTCGACCGTCAACGGGTGTCGCAGATCCAGGGCCCAGAAGGCCAGATCGCAGAAATGGCAGAAGAAATCGCCCAACGCGCCGTTGCCGAACGCCCACCAGTAACGCCACTGGAACGGCACGTACGTCGGATGGTACGGCCGCAACGGTGTGGGGCCGAGCCATAGGTCCCAGTCCAGCGTCGGAGGCACGGGCATCGCGTCTTTGGGCGCGTCGGGTTGCTTGGTGCCGGCCGGCTTGGCCGGGCCGTCGAAGTTCGCGCCCAGCCATACGTGAACCTCGCGTATCGGACCCACGGCGCCCGCCCGCACCAACTCCACCACGCGCCGGTAATTCGCGCCGGCGTGAATCTGGGTGCCCATCTGCGTGGCCAGTTTCTTTTCCTTGGCAATCTGGGCCAGGACGCGGGCCTCGTAGACCGTGTGCGTCAGCGGCTTCTCGCAGTAGCAGTGCTTGCCCATGCGCATGGCCATGGCCGAGGCGGGGGCGTGGACGTGATCCGGCGTGCCGACCACCACGGCGTCGATCTGGCCGCCCATCTCGTCCAGCATCTTGCGGAAGTCGCGGTACTTCTTGGCCTTGGGGAACTTCTGCACCGTGGATTCGCAGCGGCGGTCGTCCACGTCGCACAGGGCCACGATGTTTTCGCCGGCGCAATTGTCGACGTCCCAGGCGCCCTGCCCTCCTACGCCGATGCCGGCGATCGAAAGCTTCTCGTTCGGCGACTTCTGCTCGGCAATCGCCGGCAAGGCCAAGGCCGTGGCCCCGGCAACCGCCGATGCGGCGAGCAATTGGCGACGCTGGATATGCTGGTTGGATCGCATCATCGGTTCTCCTCGAATACGGTCGGTCGATCGCTACGAGCCGCCGTTGTCTCGGCGCAATGTTTCAAAGTGCGGCCCGCGTCCGATCGGCAGCCCAATGCCTCAGACGCGAGTCTAAAGGGGCGCCTTGCCGAAATCAAGCCAAGGCGCGAAGGTGGGACTCGGCGTCGAAACCTGCTACAATCGTCCGGAGTGGTGGGCGCAAACGACGAATCGCCTAGGACGATTGCCTCAGAACGCGGTTTGGTTCGACCGGCTGGACGTGGGCATGCTTCCTCGATACAAGCAGGAGTGACGGGATGGTAGCGTTGTTGATGGCGTTGGGTTTGGTGGGTGTCGAGCCAACGACCGGGGCATCGTGGATCTGGTTCCCCGAAGAGGCGGCGGTCGACGGCGTCGAGCAGACGCGCTACTTCCGGCTGCGCCTGGAATTGCCGCAGACGCCGCAGCGAGCCACCTTGCGGGCCCGATGGGACGACGGGGCGACCTTCTGGCTTAACGGAAAAAGCGTAACGCCGCAGTCCTCGGGGGTGGACGGAACCGTGTGGGACCTCGCGCCGCACGTGCAGCGCGGCGAGAACGTGCTGGCATTCGCCGTGACCAACAACGTGGGGGCAGGGGGCTTGATCGTTCGCGGCGACGTCACCCGGGCCGACGGAAGCCACGTTGAAATCCTCAGCAACAAGAACTGGCGGGTCTCGCGCACCGGCCCCGACGGCTGGAACAAGCCCGGCTTTAACGATTCAACCTGGTCTGCGCCACAGGTGGTGGGCAGCGCTTTGGCGCCTCCGTGGTACCGCCATCCGGCGTTCAACATGGCGCCTTTCATCACGCCCGCCGAACAACAGGCCTACGCGCAATGGCGCGAGGATCTCCTCCGCGTGCCGGCCGGCCTGGCCGCCGAGCCAAGAGCGCAGGTCCGTTTGAGGCAGGTCGGTGGTCACGCCGTGCTGCAAATCGGCGCGAAGTCGCTACCGCCGTGGGTCTATCGCGGCACGGTCGATCCGATGACCGACCATGGCCGCCGGCAAATCGAGCGGTTTGGCGGCGCCGGCGTCCATCTCTATACGGCCTATTACCATCTGGCGAGCAGTTGGCCGGGGCCGGGCAAGTATGACTTTGGGCCACTCGACGAGATCGTGCGCGCCTATCTCTCGGCCGATCCGGAGGCCTCGCTCATCCTGATTCTGCACCTTGTGCCCCCGCGGTGGTGGAGTGACGCGCATCCGGACGAAATGGTCCGGTACGCGGCCGGAGAGGACTACAACAGCATGGATGACGCGTTGCGCGTGCGGGCTCCGTCGCTGGCCTCCACCGCTTGGCGCGAGGCGGCCACGGATATCTGGCGACGCGCGATCGAACACCTGGAGGCCCAGCCCTGGGGCAAACGCGTGATCGGCTATCATCCCGGCTACGGCATCTACACCGAATGGCACTACTACGGCAGTTGGACGAACCAGATGCCCGACACGGGTGCCGCCATGACGCGGCATTTCCGCCAGTGGCTGCGCCGGCGCTACGGTTCGGACGAAAAGCTCCGCGAGGCCTGGCGCGATTCCACGGCAACACTGGCCGCGGCTCAGGTGCCGGGCGTGGCCCCGCGGTTGGCCGCCGGCCCCTTGGGACTGCGCCCGCCGGCACAGGGCTCGTGGGTGATCGACTATTATCGCTGCCAGCAGGAACTGACCGCCGACTGTGTCAGCGCGTTCTGCGGCGAAGCCAAGCGTCTGACGGACGGTCGGGTCATTGCCGGGGCCTTCTACGGTTACTTCGAGGGCGTCCCACCGCAGACCCAGGGCGGCCACCTCGAATTGCCGTCGCTGCTGAAATCCCCGGCGATGGATTACTTCGCCGCGCCTTACGACTACAGCCATCGATTGATGGGCGACGACGGGCGCAGCCGGGCCGTAATCGATGCCTTTGCCCTAGCCGGAAAGGTCCACATGGTCGAGGACGACACGCGAACGCACCTTCACGCGGTCGACGAGTACGCCCGCACACCAAGTGCGGCCGCGACCGTGGCCGCCATGCGACGGATGACCGGCACGGCGCTGATTCACCGCACGGCCTTGTGGTGGTGCGACTTCGGCTCGGCCGGCAACGGCGGCTGGTACGACGACCCGATGCTCATCGGCGAGGTGGCGAGACTCCATCAACTTGCGTCGCGCCGCCTCAAGCAGGACACCCGGCGCGCAGCGCAGGTCTTGCTCGTGGCCGACCCCCAAGGCTGCTATTACCTTGGCGACGGGGCGGCCATGCGCACCCATTACGCCCTGGTCGATCAAGTGACCGGCGTCCTGCATCGCACCGGAGCCCCGTTCGACTTCGTCTTGCTGCCGCAACTGGAGAATCTCGACGTCCGACCGTACCGCGTGATCGTCTGGCTGGGCTGCCTGAAGGTCAGGCCCGAGCTTCGCGAGAAGGTCCGGGCTGCGTCGCAAGGCCGCTCGGTCGTCTGGCTCTGGGCCCCGGGGATCACCGACGGAACGCAATTTGGGCCGGAACGGGTGCGAGACCTCACCGGGTTTGCGGTGGCACTGAACGGGCAGGGCATGGTGGCCTCAGAGGCCGTGATTAGCGCCGAGGATCCACTCACGGCCGGACTGCCGACGGTTTCCACCGACAGCCTGGAGGTGGCGAAGTCCGAGCCGCTGGCCGGATGGACCGACACCGCCGCCTG
>CAZFKF010000146.1:0-8654 GCA_964518805.1 uncultured Planctomycetaceae bacterium
GGAACTGGCCGTGCGGGTCGTGGCCGCGGAGCTTGGGGTCCCAGACGCGGCCGGCCAAGTCCTTGAACTCGGGCCAGTCAAGTTGGTTGACGTCCGGGAAACCACGCCACGCCCCGCAGGCGAAGTGTACCAGCACCAACCCCTTGCCGCCGGCGATCGCCTTCTTGAGGTTTTCTCGGGCCGCTTCGCCGGGCGCAGGGACCTGCCAGTTCATGTAGTTCAGAAAGATCACGTCGTAGCCGCCCACGGCCGAGGAATCGAGGAAATTGGCGTCTTCGATCACGCGAACGTCCATGCGCGGGTCCTTGCGCAGTTGCGCGGCCAGCACCGGCGCGGTCTCGCGCCAGTTGTGATACTCGGCCCCCGTGACCAGCAGCACCTTGATCGGCTTGCCGGCCTTCGCGGGTTCCGCCGCCTGCGAGAATCCGGTCAAGACCATCATAGTCGGCGAGGCGAAGAGCCCAAAGACAATGACCGCCGAGGTTCGTCGGACAACATTCTGAATCAATCGTTCTTGCATCGCCATGTTCGAATCGCCCTCCTTTTTGTGGGTTACCTACGGATTGGCAGATCTGCGTAGAGAATCTCGTTGGCGAGGTTGTTTTTCGCCCGCGCGAGCACGTTGCCTGTTCGTGAAATGATCTCACTCTGCCCATAACCGTGCCAACCGGGCTGATCCGGAATCGACCAGTTGGCGCCGACGATGTCGATGTCGGCGTTGCGTGCGATCTCGGGAAGTGACTTGTCGAACCATGTGCTTCCGGGCTCCTCGACCCAAGCGATGGCGTAGAGCAGATGGTCCACACGCTTCTCCCGCAGCGCCCGCGGTTCGAAGTTGATATCGTAGCAGATAAGGAGGCCCAATCGCCCGTACGGAGTGTCGAGGACCTGCAAGCCGCGATCCCCCGGCGAGGCCCAGCCGCGCTCGGCCCACGGCCAGGGGTGGAGTTTCCGATAATGCAAGACGATCTTCCCGTCCGGCCCCAACAGGACAAGCGTGTTGAAAAACTGCTTGCTTTCGTTCACGACTTCGACGAGCGGCACGGTCAGATAGATCCCCAATTCTTTGGCAAGCTCGCCGAAAACGCGTGTCGATATTCCGGGGACGGTCTCCGCTATCGACTCCGGCGAAACGCCCTGCAGTTCGGGGGTAATCCGGTGGCCTGGCAACTGCCAGGTGAGCCGAATGTCGTGGCTCATGTAAGCAGGAATCGCGGCTTCCGGCAAGACGACGACTTTCGCCCCGTTTTTCGCGGCTTCGCGGATCAGCCGCTCCAACCCCTTGCGGTTGTCGGCCGGCTTAGCCCAACGGGAAATGAACTGAACCGCCGCGACTCGGACTGTTCCGACAGCGGCATGCGTTTCGACTTTCAACTCTGCCGACGGGCATGTCGGCGATCGGCCCGAGAGAATGCCAAACGTCGCGATGAAGGCGACAAGCCCGGCGCGAGTTACGAAGCCTTTGTTCATGGAAATCCCGATCGCTTCCATTTGGTTCCGGGAACTGCTTCTTCCATCAATGCTGCCACGCCGACTTCAACTCGTGCACGCGCAGCGAGACGATCTTCGCCGATCCTCCCGCAGCGAACAAGCCGAGTCCGCGGTCGTCGGGCTTGGGCAGCCAGCAGATCGACATGGGCACGCGCCCGTCGTTGGCGTAGACTTCGACCGTGGTGCGGTCGATCAGGATCCGCAGGCGAACGCGTCCGTCGATCGGTTCGACCTTGGCCGACTTGTCGAGAAACGCGAGCGTTCGGTCTTTCGCCGAATAGACGAGGCGCTGGCCGCGGATCTCGAAGCCGAATTGGGCCGCCAGGCCCGGCTCGATTTCGGCCTCGATGTCTAACAGTTCGGCCTTGATCGCGGCGAGCGGGTTCTCGCCCGGCTTGAGCGACGCCTCGCCCAGCGTGTGCGTCTTGACGCGGAGCGACTCGATCTCGCGGGCCGGACTGCGGCAGATCCGCAGTCCCTCGGGCAGAGCCCGGAGGGTCATTTCGCCGGGGAAATTCATCTGCTGGTTAAAGGGCATGCCGGGATAGTCGCCGCCAGCCATCCAGGCCAGTTGGATCCGCCGCCCGTCGGCCGGGGGAATATCGCTGTAGCTCTGCACGGCGTAGTACCAGCCGCCCCAGTTGGCGTCGTGCGGGCCGCTGGAGGGCGTGTACTTTCGGCCGTCGAAGTCGCCGACGAAGTACCGGCCGTTGGCCGCGGTCAGCACCCACTTGACGCGGTTCTTGTCGCCCTCGACCGGCATGGGGAAGAAGTCGGGACACTCGGCGCAGTCGGGCATGGCGATCGTCTGAAGGTGGGTCCACTTCTTGAGGTTCGGCGAGGCGAACAGGGCGAAGTCGTTCTTGTCCAGGTACAGGGCCATGATCCAGCGCCTGGTCGGCTCGTGCCAGACGACCTTGGGATCGCGATTGCCGCCGACGATATGCTTAAGCACCGGATTGCCCGAGAACTTCGTCCACGTGCGCCCGCGGTCGTTGCTGTAGGCCAGCGACTGCGTGAACGGCTGCCCCTTGGACCAGGCCGAGGTCTCGCCGGCCGAGGTATAGATGCACACGATCGGGCTCTCATCACCGGTCTGGAACCCGGCGGTGTTCTGCGAATCGACCACCGCCGAACCGGAGAAGATCGTCCCCAGCCGGTCCGGATGGATGGCGTCGCCGAGTTCAGTCCAGTGGACCAGGTCGGGGCTCACCGCGTGGCCCCAGGTCATGTTGCCCCACTTGGTGCCGAAGGGGTTGTGCTGGAAGAAGAGGTGATACTCGCCTTTGTAGTAAACCAACCCGTTGGGGTCGTTGGTCCAGCCGCGCAGGGGCGTGAAATGAAACTGCGGACGGTACGTCTCGGCGTAGAGCCCCTCGGTGCCCTTGATCGCATCGCCTTGTGTCACGGCGTCCAGGGCCCGCGAACCGGACATCAACTGCGTTTCGACGGCCATGGACTTGCCGCGGAACTCCGAGACGTCGGTAAAGGCCCAGAAGTCGGCCTTGCCTTCGGCCAACTCGATCTCGAACTCGCGCGCCACCTGGCCGTCGAGGCATAAGCGCACGGTCCGCTTTGCGGCGTCGTTCTTCACCGGGAAGTGGAGATACCGGCTTTCGACGACGATCTCGCGCCGGGCTGGTTCGAGCACTCTCTTGCGGTCGGCCATTACGATCTGGTCGATGTTGATGTGGCCCCAGCTTCCCTTCTGCTGGTCGACGATCTCGATCACCGCCGATTTTCCCTCCAGGTCGCTTACGTCCCACGAGTGCCAGTCGAGGCGTTCGGTTCCGCCGGGGCGGTCGTTGGGGCCGGTGGCCGTGCGCACGACCTTGCCTTCGACCAGGAGGTTGATGCAGGCGTGGGCGGGATGCTTGCCGCCGCCGATGAGGAAGTTGATGAATTTGCGTTCGATCTTGAACGGGGGCGAGGCCAGCGTTCCGGTCGACTCGTCTCCGCGGAAGTACGAGTTGACCAACCCCTTGCCCTCGAATCCGCTGACCTCCATCTGGTTGGGCAGCGTGCCCCGGGCCGGGCCTGGCCCGAAGGCCTCGCCCGCGGCTTTCCAGGCCCCGTAGTCCTGGCCTTCAAAGTCGGCGATGAGGATCTCCGGACGCTCGGCGGCCGAAGCGGTTGTCGTGGTGCAGCACAAGCTGCCAAGCGTTGTCAGCAATACGTAGAGCTTTTTCATAGTTCAACGCGGTCGGTCAAGTGTAGGGTGGGCCAAGCGCAGCGCAGGCCCACCGGGGGCTTTATTGAGCCCTGCGCAGCCAATGAGCGAGGCCGACCAACGGGAGGCCGGAAAACAAGGGAGAAAAGCCTTGCACCAGGATCATTTTCAATACAGGGGTCAATAGGGTCTCCAACGCGTCATGGTGGGCCCGCGCTGCGCTTGGCCCACCCTACATCACTCGATAACGTCGCGGCTCATCCGGTTACGGGGATATTCAACTCGGCCAGCGTCTTGCGCATCCAGGCCAGCGAGCGTTCGATCATTGGCCCGCCCTGGCCCTCGCACTCCATGCTCAAGACTCCCTTGTAGCCGTGATCGCGGAGCATGGCGAGGCACTTCTTGATGTTGTCGGCATTCACTCCGTCACCCAGCGCGCAGTGGCTGATGGCGATGCCGGCCTGTTTGCCGCGCGTGGCCGAGGCGAGCGATTCGGAGACGTCCTTGATGTGGACGTGGGCCACGCGGTCGATGAACTGCTTGAGGAACTCCGGCGGTTCCTGTCCGGCGATGAAGGTGTTGCCCGTGTCGAGGTTCATGCGCAGGTAGGGGCTCTTGCAGAAATCCAGCATCCGGCCCATGAACTCGGGCTTGGTGGTGAAATAGCCGTGCGGCTCGATGTTCACGATGATGCGGTGGGCCTCGGCGACTTCGATGATGTACTCGTAGTTGCGTTTCATCTGGTCCATGGCGTCCGCGTCTTTGATCCCTTCGGGCGCGTGGAGGCCGTCGGTCGTGTCGACGCAGGGGCAGCCGACCTGGGACGCCCACTGGATGGACTTGATCACGTAGGGCACGCCGCGCAAGGGGGCGTCCTTGTTCGACATGGGGTAGGCCGCGTCGATCTGCGAGAACTGCACGCCGTGGGCCTCCATCGTGCGTCGCAGCAGCACGGGGTCCTCGTAGAGGACCACGTGCGGGTAGTAGCCGAGGCCGTGGGCCCAACTCACGCCATCGATCACGCCGCATTCGATGTAATGCACGCCGTGGTCCTTGGCCCACTGGAGGCACTTCTCGAAATTGAAAAACGCCGAAGCGAACGCGTCGGTATGGAAGCCGATCTTCATGGCCGAGTCCTTCTTTTGAGTGTTGCCGGGCAGATTCTTGGATTGGCGCTGGTCGCCGGCCGCCCCGACGGCGCACAGCCCGGCAGCCCCCCCCGCCGCAGCCGCCACGCCTTCAACAAATCGCCGCCGGCTGATCATTTCCTCTGGCATGACAAGAGTCTCCTCGGATAGCAGTCCCTCCCGTCCAGGCGTGAACGCCTGGGGGGCGAGCGATTTTCTCTAGCCCAGACGTTCACGCCTGGGACCGTCGTGCCCCACACGCACGATCAGCCCCTTAAGGGGCTTGCCGATCTGCAGCATCTTTGGGCCAATCGTCTTCTGCGATGTCGATCGTTTCCAGCGGCGTCGAAAGGCGTCCGCTGCGATGGTGCTCCTCTTGATGGTCGATGTAGCGGGATACCTTAGCCAGTTCGTCCTTGCGCAGTGTAAGGGCGCCGTATCCTTCTTGCCAGTGCAGTCTGTGGCGGGGCTGCAATTCGTGATTGACGCGATAGGACGTCGCTCCTTTGGCCTTACCAATGAAGTCGCTGACCGTTTCTTTCGGCGGCAAGCGGACCAACAGGTGGAGGTGGTCCGGCATCGCGTTGTGTCGGATCGGCCTGCCACCGCGCTTCTTCGTTTCTTCATTGAGGATTTCCAGCATCTTCGACCGCCACACCCGTTCGATCAACAGTTCCCGTCGCGCGGTGCCCCACACGAAGTGGGTAGTACAACTGATGGAATGCGTGGCCCACGTGCATCCCTCCAATTCAGCGTTGTCGCCACCGAAGCCCCTGAAGGGGCTAATCCGATTCTCTAATGCCTTTCCCCCAGGCCTGACGGCCTGGGCTAGAGAAAACAGAACCACTCCGAATCCTGATCCCCAACCTCCGACCTCCCGTCTCTTCGCCTCACACATCGCACCGCTTCACGGCGTCGCGGAGCGAGGCGATCGGGTCGCGGGTGGGGATGAACTCCTGGCCCACGAAGCCCCGGTAGCCCGTGGCCACGATGGCCCGGAGGACGGCCGGGTAGTTCACCTCCTGCGTGTCGTCGATCTCGTTGCGGTCCGGCACACCGGCCACGTGGTAATGGCCCACGTAGTCGTGGTACTGCCGGATTCGCGTGATGATGTCGCCCTGCATGATCTGCACGTGGTAGATGTCGAAGAGGATCTTCATCCGCTCCGAGCCGACCCGCTTGCAGACCTCGACGGCCCATTCCACGCGGTCGCACATGTAGTCGGGGTGGCCCTTCATGGGTTCGTCGACGCGGGTGTTGAGCACTTCGAGGCAGAGGTTCACCCGGTTGCGCTCGGCCAGTCCGATCACCTGCTTGAGGCCTGCCACGGTGGTCTTCAGTCCGGCTTCGTCGGACAATCCGTTGCGCATCCCGGTGAAGGTAATGACGTTGGGAAAGCCTGCCGCCCCGTTGGCCTCGATCGCTGCGGAGAGCTTCTCGATGCACATGGGATGGTTTTCCTTGCGGTTCATGCCGTCGACGAACCCGTGTCCGACGGTCATGGCGCACACCAGCCCGTGACGTTTCAAGATGTCCCAGTCCTTGGGCTCGACGTTCTCGATGCCCCGGATGCCCATCGCGGCGGCGTGCCGGGCCAGCGTCTCCAGCGGCATGGGCTCATAGCACCAACTGACGACCGATTGGCGGATCCGGCCCCGGGTCACCACACTCTCGCCGAGGGACTCCTCGCCGGTCTCCTCGTCCGCTTTGGTCGGATCCTCATCGACCGGAAGCTTTGCGATCTTGGCACGAGCTTGAATCGCATGCTGCCTCCTCAAACGATCCGATCGGCGGTCCCGCATGGAGGTCTCCTCGTCGAATCAGAAAGGTAAGCACGCTGTGGGCGGGTCTCCTGACCCCGCACCCTGGGCGACCGGAGGTCTCCGGAGAATCAGGAAGACCTTCGGTCATGCGCTCGGCGGGGTCGGGAGACCCGCGCCGAGCAATTCGACCCGCGCTGAGCGAGTCTTGGCGTCACAGGTCGGGTCGGAGACCCGACCTACTTGGAGGCGGCTTGCGCCTGACCGAGCAGTTGCTTGGCGCGAACCGCGGTGGGGCCGGTGATGCCCGCGTCGGTCAGCTTCTGCATGGCTTCGGCGACCGCCTTCGGATCGCGCGCGACGAGCTTGGGCGCGATCTTCACGGCGGCCTGGGCCGCCGCGCCTTTCAGGCCCGGCTGGCCGAGGTACGACACCGTTAGCTCAAGCGTCTTGGCAGACGGGATCCGCGTGAGGATGTCCAGCGCGAGCTGTTTCTCCTCGACCCGCTTGGCCGCTTCCATGGCGGTCTGGAACATCTCCAGACGTTTCGCCTCGGGAAGCTGGAGTTGCCGGGCGATGCGGATGAATCCCCGCAGGGCGCGGGTTTGGTACTTGGCGTCCGCATCGCTCTTGGCGATCTCCAACAGCGCCGGGGCGGCGTCGGCATTGACCCATTTGCCAAGGACCTGTGTCGCCGCATCCTTGACCGCTGCGTCGTTCGACTTCGCCGTGGCGATGACGATCTCTAGGGCCTTGGCGCCGCTGATTTTGCCCAGCAGTTCGAGCACGTACGCCTGGTTGGCCGCCGGAGCGTTCTTCAAGCATTCGGCCAGTTTGGCCGAGCAGCCGTCGCGATCGCTCATGCGCAGGGCGGCCGAGCGCAGGGCCCGTTGCGCGGCGGTGGTTTCCGCCCCGGCCCCAGCCGCCAGGGCGCGGCTGATGAGCAGGTCGAGGTCCCTCAGTTCCACCAACTGGCCCATGGCCGTGATGGCGGCCAGGCGCACGGCTTCGTTTCCGTCGCTCAAGCCCGCACGCACGGCCGGCTCGGCGGAGGCGATCCGGCGCGATCCGACTAACTCGAAGAGCACCGCCTTGGCCTTGGCGTCGGCCCCGGCGAGCTTTGCCGCCACGGCGGCATCGACCTCTTGGCCCGAGATGCCCTTCAAGCCCTCCTTGACCACGGCGGCAACCTCGCCCTCGCCCAGGGCCGCATCGAGCAGCAGGGCCACGGCCGAGGCGTCGCCGTGCCGGGCCAGCACGCGGATCGCCGCTTCGCGCACCGCGGCCGACGGACTCTTGGCGGCGGCCAGCATGAGCGACAGCGGGGCGGGGTCCTTGCGGTCGCCGAGGGCCCGCAACAGCAGCGCCTGCCGCTCGGGCGGAAGCTTTTCCAGTTCCGCGGCCAGTGCCGCGGTCACGTCGGCGCCGGGGATCTCGCGGGCCAGGACCAGGCCGAGGTTGAACTCCATCTTGTCCGAAGCGCGGAGCTGCTGGAGCGCCGTGTCGGCCGCTCCCGTCTTGACCAGCCGCGTTCGCCGTTCCATGGCCGCGATCTTGATGTGTTTCGCCACGCTGGCCGCGCGCACGGCGTCGTACAGGGCCGCCGCTTCCGCGGTCTTCCCTGCGGCAATCAGTCCCTCGGCGCAAGCGAGCCCGCCGTCGCCCAGGCAGTTCTTAACGGGCGAATCTTTGGCCAGCGCTCCCTTGATCGCCGCGGCGGCCTCCAGCGTGCCGATGCGGCCCAGCGCGCCCGCGGCGGCCGACGCCACCGGCACCTCGCCATTGCCCAGAAATCCCTTGAGCAGTTCGACGGCTTGGGCGTCTCGGCGCTGGCCGATCGAGTCGATCACGCCCACGAGCTGACGCCCCTTGAGCTTGGCAGCCGCTTCGCGCAAGGCTGCCTCGACCGCCGGATCGGGAATCCCCTCCAATCCGAAGCGGGCGTAGAGGTTCAGTTTCTCATCGGGCAGCAGTGCGGCCAAGGCGGGAACTGCGTCCTTCGTGCCGACCACGGCCAAGCGCTGGCAGGCCTTGGCCTTGTCGAAGACCGGCGCGTCGGGCCGCTGGAGGATCTCGACGAGCTTGTCGGCCGGCAGGGCCAGAATC
>CAZFKF010000147.1:0-8633 GCA_964518805.1 uncultured Planctomycetaceae bacterium
GGGCGAAGTGCTGGAGGGTCTCGTCGCTGATGGGACCGAATTCCTCGAGGTTGTCCTGCGGGTCGAGCTTGTCGTCGTCGATCGGCTCCTGGCGCACGATCGTGTCGAAGTAGTATCCGCCCTTCGGCATGCGCCCGCTGGGCGGGGCGGTCTGGTCGCCCTCGGGATACATGAGGATATCGCCGTTCGGCTCGGGCATGGTGTTGAACGCCGCCGGCACCAGCACCGGTGTGCCGTCGAACAAGGCCCAGGGTTTCCAGTCCTTGTTCTCGAATCCGAACATGGTTCGCGGGCCGCCCAGGCCGACCACGTCGATGCCCAGGGCCTCGATCAGATCCGGGGCAATCTCGCCGAGCATCTGGTAGGGCTCGACCACCTTGACCGGCGTGCCCGGCCGATCCAGTCTCAATGCCTGACGCAACTGGTACACCGAGCTGACGTGCATGCCGGTGACCGCGCTGGCGCCGAGGTCCAAAGGGACGTAGTCGGGCTGCTCGTGATTCAACGCTTTCTGGACGCGCTGGCGTGAGTTCATGGCAGTAGGCAGAGGGCAGTAGGCAGAAGACCGTTTAGCCGCAGGACTCGTCCCGCGCCTTACACCGCAATTTCCGCGCATGACGCCCACCATTGGATTACCCCCAAGCCCTCTTGTCAAGGGCTTGCGAAGGATACTACCATGGGACCATTTGCCGGGGCCGATTCAGGAGGCACGCACGTGTCCAGCGCAGCGGAAGATCGCGGCGGAAGCATTGCCTATGTTTATCTCTTGGCCGTCGTGGCGGCGCTCGGAGGGTTGCTGTTCGGCTACGACACGGCCGTCATCTCCGGGGCCATCGGCTTTCTGACAACCCACTTCAAGCTCGACCCGACGTTTGAAGGCTGGGTGGCCGCCAGCGTGCTCTTGGGCTGTGCGGCGGGTGCAGCGGTGGCCGGAGTCCTGAGCGATGCCCTGGGCCGCAAGAAGATGCTCCTCCTGGCCGGCGTGTTGTTCTTGCTCTCCTCCCTGGGTACGGCGATCCCCGACAGCGTCGGCGTCTTCGTCGTCTTTCGCCTGCTGGCCGGTGTGGCGATCGGCGTGGCGTCGATCAGTTCGCCGATGTACATCGCCGAGGTCTCCCCCGCCCGCATGCGCGGCCGGATGGTCTCCATCAACCAGTTCGCCATTGTCTCGGGCATCCTCGCCTCGTACTTCGTCAACCTGCTCATCGTGTCGTACGGCGACAGCGTCGGCGGGTCATGGAACGTGGAACAAAGTTGGCGATGGATGTTCGGCTTCTGCGCCGTGCCGGCCTTGGTCTTCCTGGCTTTGCTCGTCCTGGTGCCGGAAAGCCCGCGCTGGCTGACCAAGCAAGACCGAGCCCCGGAAGCGGAGGCGATTCTCGCCCGCATCAACGGACGCGAAATCGCCCGGAGCGAACTCGCGGCCATCCAGCAGGCGATCGCCGAGGAGAGCGGTTCGCTGGGGCAGTTGTTCGAGCCGGGCATGCGGGCCGCGCTGGTGATCGGAATCGCGCTGGCCGTGTTCCAGCAGATCACGGGAATCAACGTCTTCTTGTACTTCGCCCCCGAGATCTTCAAGCGGATGGGCTCCGGCGTCAACGCGGCGTTGCTGCAGACCGTGGTGGTCGGGGCCGTGAACATCGTGTTCACGGTGATCGCCATCCGCACCGTGGACCGCTGGGGACGCAAGCCGCTGATGCTTGTCGGCTCGACGGGCATGGCCCTCACCCTGGCCGGCATGGGCATGGCCGCCTACACCGAGCAGACCGACGTGTGGCTGTTGGCCTGCATTCTCGGCTATATCGCCTGCTTCGCCCTCTCGGTGGGCCCGGTCACGTGGGTCATCCTCTCCGAGATCTTCCCCACGCGGATCCGCGGCCGGGCCATGGCCCTGGCCACGGTCTGCCTCTGGCTGGCCGATTTCATCGTCACGCAGACCTTCCCCATGATGGACGAGAACCCGACGCTGGTGCGGGTCTTCCATCGCGCATTCCCGTTCCTGGTGTATGCGTCCTTCTGCGCTCTCTCGGTTGTCTTCCTCTGGCGCTACGTGCCCGAGACCAAGGGCAAGTCGCTTGAGGAAATCGAGCGAAGCTGGAAACGCTAAAGGGACCGTTGGCGGCGTACGCCCCTTGAATGGCTCGACGCCTGTGCCTGTGACCTGATCGCCCCTAATTTGGCACATCGAGCACCACCGTTTTGGCTGAAACTTCACGAGTGGAGTATGGTGTTGTAAGATATTACAATTCGGAAAACCCGTCCAAGGCAGGGACGCGGCGATGCTTGACGTAATCTGGGACCTGGAGGACGACCCGACCGGGTCCCCTTTCTGATTCCCGTTACCAAATGTCCAACACATCGCCGAACACGGTGTCACGCAACAAGAGGTCGAGGAAGTTCTGAACGATTCGGCCAGCCAGACTGGTCGCAGCCGCTCAAGTGACCGGCCTCTGACCTTCGGCTACACGGCGGCGGGCGCCCCTTGGTTGTTGTCTGGGAGATCGTCGAACAAGACCCTTTGGTGGTCTACCCAGTCACGGCCTATGAACCGGAAGAAGAGTGAGGCCATCGTGAAGCCAGCGCACCGGAAGATCGAACGGAGCCCGGAACAGCAGCAAGCGATCGAAGCGATCCGCGAGCGGTTTCGCCAAGAGCGGCCGAGCCTCCGGAGACTCCAAGAATCGGGTGACGTGTCCGAAGTGGTTTCCCAGGGCGAATACGTCGGCCTGTTGGCGATGCTCGCCGCACTGAAGAATCATCGCGAAGCGAAGGGGATGAGTCTGGCGGACGTCGCCGAGCGGTGCGGAATGGACCGCTCCGCGGTCAGCCGGCTCGAAAACGGCGTCTATCTCAATCCGACTCTCGACACGCTCTACCGCTACGCCAGAGCGATCGGCGCCGAGATCGCTTTCACGGTCCGGGCTTCCTAGAGGGATCTGTCAAAGGTCGAGTTGGCGCCAGCAATCCGAGTACGGATTACCGCCCTTCCACCAGAAGCACGCCGTGGATGTGAACTTGCGGCACGGTGGCCGTGAGGATGCCGTCGTTGTACGACCACGGGACTGCGTTGCCTTCCGGCGCCCAGGTCACCTGGCTCGGCCTTTGGGCGGCGCGGAGCCGGATCTGGACCGGGCCGACCGGCGGCACGAAATCCGTCATCGTGCGGCGTTCTCCGACCGGCATGCCTGCGGTGTTCAGCAAGTGGACGCTGAGCCGGCCGTCGGCCGTGCGCCGCAACGCCACGTCGAGACACGGCGGACCGTCGACCTGTACGGCAGGCTCGGGAAACACCGCCGCGACCGCGTCGGCCACCAGCCGCCGCAGCCAGGGATGGTGCGAATGAAAGGCCTGAATCGCAACAGGCCCGAAGACGGCGGCGACCTTGCCCTTCCCGTGTGTGGCGACGGTGGCCGCTGGTTCGCCGTCCTTGCGGCGGTCACGCGAAGGGAAGCGTTGAGCGAGGACGCGGGCCGATCCGGGCGTCACTTTCTGCCATACCCCGTTGGCGTTGACAATCCCCGCGCTGGTCAGCAGCTCGGCGCCAACCTGCTGCGGCGCACCATCCAGACGCACCCCCAGATAGGGCGCGAACAGGCGGGCACATTTTTCGCCCAGGAGCACCAGGCTGCCGCCCTGCTCGACGTACTGGACCAGGGCCGCCTTGAACGGTTCAGCCAGTCTGTAAGAATCGGCGATCACGACGACGGGATACTCCTTGAGGCGCGGCTGGAGTTGGTGCTCGGCAAGAACGTCGACCGAGTACCGGCTCTCCAGGAGCGCCCCCAGCGCGCCCTCCAATTCGTCCATGCACCCATACCAGGTGAACACCGCGTCGGAGCGGTCGAACTGCGTCTCCGATGACAGGAGCAGGGCCACCTGCGGCACGGAGGTGCTCTTGTGGCTCACCTTTTGCCGGGCCCGGCAAAAATCGGCCACCTGGCCCATCGTGTCGATGATCTCCGGAACGACGAATCCGGAACGCGTGGGGTTGTAGTAGCACTGGAAGCCGCCTCCCTGCATCAGCACCACCGCAGCCTCCTGCTGGAGTTGCACGGCCGGCTTGAGGCTGCTCGCCAGAGTCGGAGCGTTGTTGAACCCCCACGCCATCAGGTCCCACGGCATGCCGGTGCTCGCCAGGTAGCGGGCCTCGACCCGCGCACGGTCGATCGACTGGGTGGGCGAGTAGTCGCCGGAAAGGAAATCCAGCTTCGCGACCACAGCTTTCGGAGCCAACGTGGTGTACATCCAATTGCTCGTCAGTTGCAGCCGCGGATTGAACGCGTGCAGGGCGTCGATCCAGTGGCAGAGGTATTTCTCGAACTGGCGGCGGTGGAACGTCTTCCAGGCGAGCCAACGCGGGTCGTTGCGATCTTTGGGCGCGTCCTTCTGGCCGGTCTCTTTCCTCCACGCTTCGAGGGCGGCCGGCGACCAATCCAACTGCGCCCCCCAGCAGTCGCCGTCGGCCCAGACGCCGTCGAGATCGTATTTGCCGAGCACTTCCTTGAGCTGCGGAATCAGGAGCTTGTCGACATAGGGGCCGAAGGTGCTGGTATTGTTCGGGTCGCGTTTGCCGGCGGCGTCGATGCGAGCCCATTCGGGATGATGCTCGATGGCGACCATGTCGAACACGCCCGAATAGTGAATGTACAGGCCAATTCCCCGGTCCCGCGTCGCCTTGCGCCAGAGGGCCAGCGAGTCCTTGGCGATTCCCGGCGACGACCAGCCGACTTGCGTGGGATAGCCCGTGTAGCCCGCGTGCCCCTTGCAGTCGTATTGCACGTAGTCGGGTTTGACGCGGTCGAGCAGGGCGGCCAGGTTCTGCTCGGTGATGTCGGCGCCGAGCGAGGTGTCGGTCTTCTGCGGGTGCAGATCGAAGTGCATCCCGAGGAAGGCGTCTTTGCGCGGAATGGGCGGGCGTGACGCGGCCTTGTCCTGGGCCCAACCCGGCTCGGCGACAAAACCGGACAGAACCATCCAAGCCGCGAAGATCGTGACGCGAACGCGCATGGCAACGGTCTCCCTTTTTCGAAGGACTTGCCGGGGCGACGCCAGATGCCCTCCGGCGACAACGCGGCGCAATCTGTCCGGCCGCACGGCATCCTGTTTAGCAGGAATCCGGACCGATGTCGATAGGCTCGCCCCAGGGTGTTCGCCGGCTGTGCAACAGGCTACACTAAGGTCGCTGCCGGGAGCAACCTTCCGCAACGACTCTGGATCTCATCGAGGACGAAACCATGAAATGCAGGCCATCGGGTTCCAACCCATCGGCGAGCGCGGCTGCCTTGGCATGCCTGACGCTGGCCATCGCCACGGTAGTCCACGCAACCGGATTCCGGGCCGAAGGCGCCGAAACGGCGAAGAAGAAAGTCGTGCTCATCGCCGGCGGTCCAAGCCACGGATACTTCTCCCATTCGCATTTTGCCGGATGCACGCTTCTGGCCAAGGCGCTCAACGAGAACGTGTCGGGCGTCGAAGCGGTTGTCGTGCGCAACGGGTGGCCGAAGGACGCGGCAATCCTCGACGACGCCGCGGCCATCGTGGTCTTCTCCGATGGCGGCGGTGGGAATCCCATGCTTCCGCACCTCGAAAAGATCCAACGTCTGATGGACAAGGGCGTGGGACTTGCCCTGATCCATTTCGCCGTCGAGGTGCCCAAGGAAAAAGCCGGCAAGCAACTCTTGGACTGGACCGGAGGATACTACGAAACGAACTGGTCGGTGAATCCGACCTGGAACGCCCGCTTTGAGAAGTTCCCCGATCATCCGATCGCCCGCGGCGTGAAACCGTTCGAACTGGTCGACGAGTGGTACTATCACATGCGGTTTCGCGAGAACATGGAGGGCGTGACGGCGATCCTCAGCGCGGTCCCCCCGGACTCCACGCGCGAGGGCCCCGATGGACCGTATAGCGGCAATCCCACCGTTCGCTCACGCAAAGGAATGGCGGAGGATTTGGCGTGGGCGCGGCAGCGTCCCGACGGCGGGCGAGGCTTCGGGTTCACGGGCGGGCATTTCCACTACAACTGGGCCAACGACGGCTTCCGCACGATCGTACTCAACGCAATCGTTTGGGTCGCGGGCCTCGATGTGCCGCCTCAGGGCGTGCGATCCAAGACGCCGACGCTTGAAGAGTTGTTAGCCAACCAGGACTATCCCCAACCCAACGACTTCAATCGACCCCACGTAGAAGACATTTTGAAGAAATGGAAACAGGAGGCCGCGGACAGCAAGTAGCGGAAGGCCAGTGTTGCTGTTCAAGAAGCAGTTCCTGCCGGCGATCCGGCGCGGAGAAAAGACGCAGACCATCCGGCTGTGGAAACACCGGCGAATGCGGCCCGGACAGCGGAGCTACATCCCGGGAGCGGGCCGGATTCGCATAGCCTCTGTGGAGGAGGTGGCGATCGACCAACTCCCCGACGCCGACGCCTTGCCGGACGGGTTTCAGACTGCGGAAGAACTTCGCCACCAGATCGCCCTGCTGTACCCCGACCATCTGTCGCGAGGGTACCGGGCGTACCGCATTGCGTTTCAGCTACTCCAGCAAGAAGAGGGGACCCCTGGTCGTAGCCCTTAGCGGCCGGCAAACAAACACCCGCGTCACTTCGTAGTCTTGTTGTGAAACGGCTTGGATTGTGCTGCCGTTAGGTCCCGGGGGGGAGCTTTGAGGAAATGCGATACTGGTTTGGGTCTTTTGCGGTGAGCCTTGTGCTGGGAGTTGGTGTGGTCGGCTGTGGACCGAACGTCCCGCAGAGCGAGTTGGGGACCATCGTGACCGAGATACCATCGGTCGCAGGCAATGACGAACCGTACAAACTGCCCGACCTGCCACCCCTTCCTCCTGGGGATCCAAGGCGAAGCAGGTCGATGCCTTCGATGATGCCTCCCATGATGGGTCACGGCGAGACTCACTCGGGGAAGTGAGCCGGGCGAGATCTTGGGCGTTCGAGCCGGGAATTCTGGATTTGAGGATTGTATCGCGGCGAGTTCAGATTAGCTTGGAATGGTGGGGAGGGGCATCTGCACCGAATCCAGGCTGTTCAACCGTATGATCCGTCGCAAAAGACTCCCGTTCGGCTTCATCGCCTTGTTTCTAGCTGTTGTCGGATTGGGGGAAGGCGTGTGCCAGGGATGGTGGCCCTATGGATGGCCCTATTCCGGCTCTTACGGGCTTTTCTCAAACCCACTTGATCTCGAAAAGCTCCCCTATTTCGCCCTCTTTCCCCCGGTGTACTACAGCCGTCCCGTGCCGCGCGCCTATGGCTACACCCCCTTCGCCAGCCTGCCGGAACAGGCCACCGTTGCCGAAATCCGAACCACGCAGCCGCTCGTGCTGAACAACTCTTTCGTCGCCGCAACGGGAATCGGGTGTGAAGGCAGGGCATCGCAAGACCCGGGGCCGCAGATCGTTCGGAATCCGTTCGTGGACCGCGGGGACGCCAATCAAACGGGCGAACCGCGTCTGGCTGGCCGGTAAGGCACCAGCACCCTCCACCGTTTAGCCCAACGATTCGGGCTGAACGTCTTTCGTCGCTGCAACGGGACAACTCGCCTTGACGTGAGGTGGGGATCGTGCGACACTCCCGCCCTCGTGCCCCGCGCCAAGGTTTGGCAAATCCTGATTACCGCAAGGAGGTGGTAAGATATGCGCTGCTCGATCAAATGGGCTGGACTCATCGTCGCGTGGTCGGTTGTAGCGATCGGTTGTGGCAAGTCGGCGAGCACCGGCGGCGACGCTGCCGCGCCCCAGCAAACCGGCGACTCGACGGGCGTCGCTGCGAGCGGCGCGCGAGCGGCCGCCGAGGCAATGAAGTCGGACACCCCCGCCGCGGCCGTAACCAAGTTCCTGGAGGCCGTGCGCACGGGGAACGACCAAGTCGCGGAGACCATGTTCACGAAGCTCGCACGCGAACGGATCAAGGAACTGGACATCCAAGTTGCCCCGCGCGGAAGTGACACGGCAAAGTACGAAGTCGGCAAAGTGGAGATGTTGACGGAAGACGGCGCGCGCGTGCCGTGCAAGTGGTCTGATGTGGACAAGGACGGTCAGGCGCGCACCGACGACATGATTTGGATGCTAAGCAGGCAGCCCGAAGGGTGGCGAGTTGCGGGAATGGCCGCCGTGGTATTCGAGGGGGAAGACCCCCTGCTCTTGGACTTCGAGAATCCGAAGGAAACCCTCCAGAAGTTGGAGCGGCTGCGCGACGAAATCGCCAAGCGATCGCCAACGCCAGGCGCCGAATCGCGGCAGGCTGAGAATACGGACGATGCGATTCGTCGGTAGCCGGCACACATCGCCTAACTCGTTGAAATAAGAGTGGTTATCGAAACAAACCGGAGGAAAGACCCTGGAGCAGGGTCTTTCCTCCGGTCATTTCTTGGACGCACCAAGGGGGGAATTCGGGAGTTCTTTCTAGGTATTCTCCGCAAAACCCCTAGGGGTCCGTAGCACCCCAGGACGTATATTTTCTCGCTTGTCCCCGCTTGACAAGCAATTCTGCTATGCTAGCTTAACGTACTAAGCTGTGTAGACGGTAAGGGGCGTCCAAGCCGCAAAGCTTAAACAGGGAGGCATACGGCAGCGGTCGCCCACACAGCGTTGAACGTATAGGCGACTCCTCTTCCGAAGGCCGTCGG
>CAZFKF010000148.1:0-8600 GCA_964518805.1 uncultured Planctomycetaceae bacterium
GGACGTTCGTGCTCCAGTAGCCCACCTGCGTCCAGGGCAAGAGATCGCCGGTCAGGAGCAGGGCGATGCTTACCAGGGCCATGCCCACCACGGTCCAAAAGACCAGCTCGCGCGGGGCCCGATAGGCGCCGCTCAGGATCATGTGGATGGCGTACAACAAGGCCAAGGCCAGGAGCACCTGCGCGCCGAAATAGTGTATCCCGCGAAGCCACGCGCCACCGAGCACTTCGTACTGAACGTAATAAACGCTCTCCCAGGCGGTCTGGGCGCTGGGGCTGTAGAACATCCAGAGGAACACGCCGGTGATCGCTTCGACGACGAAGGTGAATCCAATCAGGCTCGGCCAGAGGCCCAGGCAGCACGGCTTGTTCGGCACGCGCGTCTCGGAGCACCGCTGCCAGCCGGTGATCAGTCCGGTGCGATCTTCAATCCACTTGGTGAAGGGCTTCATGGGGGGCCTCTCGTATCGTTGGGCCGACGTGCCGTCGGTCGTTCATCGGACTTGGAGTCTTGGTTGTCGAAGAAGAAGGCGAGATTCCATTCCAGAGCGGCCAGGATCGACGCGGATAGCGATCTCCGACCTTGTCGCTTTGCTCGCACGCTCAGGTTTCGGCAACCTTCTCGGCCGTGCCGGTGCGGAAATTCTCATAGCGGACCCAGACCTCGGAGCCCTCGATCTTGCATTCGAGGGTGTCGAGATCGCGGGGGCTGCTCGACGTGGCGTCGAGCCGTTTGCCTTCGATGTCGAAGCTGGCGTTGTGGCAGGGGCAGAAGAACCCCTTCTTCTCGGCGTCGAAGGTGATGAAGCAGCCGGCGTGCGGGCAGACGACGTGGATGGCCCGCACCTCATTGTCCGCCACGCGTCTCAGGAACACCGCCCCCACGGGCTGATTGGCCACGCGGTTCCAGGCATCGACGCGGTCCATGGTCACCGTGGTCTTCAGCGGCGTGCCGTCGGTGGGCAGGGCGTCCAGCGAGGCCAGACGCATGAACTGGCCCGCCTGCCGCTTCTGCCGCAAAGGGTTCAAGAACGACGCGATGCCGATCAGCGCGGGCGTCACGTAGGCCGCTGCGCCGAGCAGGATGGCCACCGTCTTGAGGACGAAATTGCGTCGGGGTTCGGGGGTCGAAGGCCCGGGGGGCGTGCCCGGAGGCCCGGCATGCGCGGGACTAATCATCGCTCGATTCCTCTCGTGCAGATGGTTCGGCGCCGGTTTGGGGGAAGAGCGCCGAAACGTTGGAGCCAAGGTCTCACGGGTGGGTTGGAGACCTTCGGTCGGCCGGAGTGTCCGGTCGGGAGACCGGTCACGGAAAGGCATGGCAGTTCCCAAGGTCCGTGCCGATCAAGGCCGGCCTATTATCGCATGGCGGCGCGCACGGCGTCAAGAACTTTCGTCCGGGCCGCGGGGAGGGGGTCGGGGACAAACGCGCCAGCCGCGGCGCGGTGTCCGCCGCCGCCGAACTGCTCGGCCACGCGGCTGCAATCCAGCCCGCAACGACTGCGGAAACTGATCTTGAATCCGCCCGTCGGCTGCTCCACGAGGATTACCGCCACCTCGGTCCCGCCCACCGCCAGCGTGAGGTTGATCACGTCCTCGCTGTCGGAGGGCAGGGCCCCGCACGCCGCGAAATCGTCCTGAGTCATCCAGGTGTAGATCAGCCGGCCGCCGAGGTCGGTCTCGATCCGGGCCAGAGTGCGGCCGACGAGTTGCAGCCGGGGCACGGTGTCGTTTTCGTACAGGTGGCGGTACATCTCGTGAGGAACCGCACCGGCCTCGGTGAGGCGCGAGGCCAGACGGTAGGTCTGTGGCGACGTCGAGGCGAAGCGAAACCAGCCCGTGTCCGTCGTCAAAGCGGCGAACAGAAGCGTGGCAATTCGCGGCGTGAGGTTCGTCCCGAGGTGTTCCCCGGCGTCGTACACGAGTCGGCCGGCAGCCTCGGCGCCGGTGTCGCGGAAGACCTCCGCCCCCAGGTCGTCGGAACTGACGTGGTGATCGAGCACGGCCTTGCGGGCCGTCGTCGAGCGAATCACGTCGCCCATGTCGCCCAACTGCGCCCAGGCCGACGTGTCAAGCACCATCAGCAAATCGAATGGCGGAAGACGATCGAGCGTTACGTCGCGTCCCAAACGCCGAATCCTCTTCTCGGGATCGAGGAACTGGAATCGTGGCGGCACGTCGAAGGCGGTGACAATCGCCACCTCGCCGCCTCGCTGTTCCAGGATCTCGGCCATCGCCAGCGTGCTTCCCAGGGCGTCGCAATCGGGCCGGATGTGGGTCGTCAGTAGGAATTGCCGACACGACTGCACCAGAGCAACAAAACGTGGCCAGTCGACGGACGCGGAATGGGTATTTGCACCAGACGCCGGATACTGTTCTTCCATGGGAGCCTCGATTTGGGGTCAGCGTTCGGGGGTCACAGGTCAGCATGGGGCCTTGGGGTGGGGCTCGACGAGTCAACCGCCGCGCGACAACGGACTGCCGTAGCGCGAAACGCGGGGTGGGCTCTCAGCCTGTCCACGCAATGCCAGACAGAGTTGAAGACGGCGATCTCAAGCACCGAACCCTGAACCCTGGACCCTGAACCCTGCGTTCTGAACCCCACATCCGAATGCCGCGGCGCGCGTGGCTGCCATGTCGCGCTGCATTTCCGCCATCAACTCCTCGACGCCGTCGAATTTCCTAATGTTCCGCAGTCGGGCAAGAAAGTCAACCTCGATCGTGCGCTCGTAGAGGTCGCCCTGAAAGTCGAGCAGGTGGGCCTCGATCTTCAGCCCCCCCTCGTCGAAGGTGGGGTTGGGGCCGAGGCTGATCGCCGCAGGCCAAACGCTTCCCTCCAGCGAGGCCCGGCCGGCGTAAATGCCTTCAGCCGGCAACAGGGTGTCGACGGAACCCAGGTTGGCGGTCGGATAGCCCAGCCGCGCCCCGCGTCCAGCTCCGTGGATCACTTTCCCGCGGATCCGGTAGGGCCGCGTGAGCAGCCGGCCGGCGTCTTCCACAGCTCCCTCCGACACCAACGCGCGGACCCGCGAACTCGATACCACTTGATCGCCGACCACCACGGGCTCGACAATCTCCAGCGCAATCTGGTCTTCGTCGCACCACTGGCGCAGCAGGTCGACGTTGCCTTGACGATTCCGGCCAAAGAAGAAATTGGAGCCTTCGACGATGGCCCGGGCGCCTAGCGCTCCGCGGACGATCCGGTCGAAGAACTCGCGGGCCTCCCATTGAAGGAACGCTGCGTCGGTTGGGTAGGCCACGACGGCGTCGACGCCCAATTCGGCCAGCAAGTCAGCCTTGCGCGCGGTGGCGGTCAGAGGCGGAGGCGCTTGCCAGGGGCGGAGGACTTGCACCGGGTGCGGATCGAAGGTGAACAGCACGGCCGGTCCGCCCACCTCCGCCGCGCGAGCCACCAGGCGCCCGATAATGCTCGCGTGGCCCAAATGCACCCCGTCGAAATTGCCGATCGTCAGCGCGCCGCAACGCAGGCTCTCGGGGATCGCTTCGAGGTGGTGAAGGACTTGCACGGGTCGGAAGGCGGGATAACAGATGCGTAATGAAGGACGATCGACGAACGCGCTAACTCGAGCCAAAAACGTCGAGATTCAGGGCGGGCTTCGGAGTCCGTCGCTTCTTATCTTCCATGGCGCGGTTCGCATTCTTCGTGACCTCTCATCCCTCATCTCTTATCGTGTCCCCAACGCCCTCCTGCTGTGAGAGCTTGCGGATTTCGTCGCGCAGGGCCGCCGCGTCCTCGAAACGCTCTTCGGCCACCGCCTGCTGCAAACGACGGCGAAGGATCTCGGCCGTGCTCTGCGGATCGGTCTGACCCGAGCGGTGGGCCGCCACCAGCACCTCTTCGCGCCACTGTTCGAGGCTGATCAACTCGGCGCACTCGTCGGCCCGGTCCGACTGCTCGCGTGCATCGAGGAACTCGCGGATCTGCTCGATTCCCAAATCGATGACTCGCAGCGCGGCAGACAATTGCCCCTTTTCGACCAGCGGCGTGGCCACGGCGCGCGTGTGCATCATGAGCACATACGGTCGCCATTGGTCGAACTGCGAGCGGTGGCGGTCATCGTGAGCGTAGGCGAGAACGAAGGCCGAAAGCCGAAGGTTTCGCTCGGTGTCCATCGCACACCGGTCGTACATCTTCAAGTGCCAGAAGCTTAGGTACCGGTGGTAATACTGCACTCCCTCGCGCCACAGTCGAAAGCAGTCCTCATCGGTCAGTTCGAAAGGCGCCGCGTCGGCGTGCTCCGCGTCGTGACGCTGCTGCTTCTCGGCGTAGTAGTCCAGCCACGACGCCGCGCCTTCCGGCTTCGTCCCGTCGGGACGGCCCTCCAACTCCATCTGAAGAAGTCCCATGTCGATCCGCAACTGGATCTTGTCCCGGCCGTCGTCGCCAGGAACGATCCGCACGGCGACCTCTCCGGTCTCGTAATCCCAGTCGTTGAGAATCTTGGAAATGTCGTTCGACATCCACGTCACTCCACCATCCGGCGGGCGGGAGACAACAACGTAACCCCCCGACTCAGTTTATCGGCGAAATGCGATCTGGGAAAGTCATAACGCCAGGGATCGTGGTTGACTACCACTTTGGTGGAGCAAGCCGACGAACAGGCACTACCGCCCTGTGGCGGTCGTCGACCGACCGTTGGTGCATTCCCCAGGAGGGCATGCTACCGGAGAAGCAACTCCCTGCAAGATCGGGATCAGACCTCTGGCTCGCGAATCACCGGCTCCATGACTTTCGTATTGCGTTCCACAGCTAACACGATCGTCCGCTGTTCCACACCATCGCCGCTGCTGGCCACGACGGGAAACACCTGGCGGCGGTCCGGGAGGTTGAAACGCATCTTGAACGAACCATCGGAGTCCAAGGCGACAGGTTCGCCTTTGAGCGTCACGCGGGCATCGGGGCATGTTACGCCGTAGACCACCAACTCGGCGTCGACCTCGAAATCGAAACTCCGCCGGCACAGGCGCGGCGCGCCCGCCGCGGCATTGAACTGCCCGTTCAAGGGGCGCCGCAGACGCTGCTCGAACAGTTCCTTGAGGTCCGAGTGGTCGCCCTCTCCCGAATACCCCCCACTCAGCGCGTAGATTCGGTCGTAGTCCTCCTCCGAATGGGTCCAATTGCCGTTGGGCTTGATCGCGCCCACGGCTGGAGTCGTGACAATATTGCTCCGCGCCAGGCATAGGAATCGGCCGTTGGAGCCCAGGTACCCGATCTCCATCTGGAAACTCTTGGGGGGGGCGTCAACGTCGACGTACCAATTGTTGACGCTGCCGTGGATCTCAATGTCGCGCGCGATCTTTCGCACGCTGCTGGTCGTGCCGTCCCGACTGACCTCCAAGAGCCTCAGGGTGGGGCGGGCCCCGTACCAATCCTGGCCCATGGCAGCCCGCGCTCGCTCCACGCTGTGTCGCGACAGTTCCCAGTACGCGTGCAGCCAATAGGGGTCGCGAACCATAGCGACCAACCGGTCGCCGCGGCCATTTTCGCCGTTGGAATGCGACGCCAAGTCCTTGGCTTCCAGGAGGCGGGCTTTGATTTCGTTGAGGCGGCGTTCCATCCTCGGCGCACGGGCCTTGGCGGCTTGCGACGAGGAACTGCCGTTGTTGGACGCCTTGCAGGTCTTCTTGAGTCGCGATTCGCTTGCCGAACAACCGTTGGAACGGCTAGGTCGCGCGGCATGCCCATTGCCATTCGCGTGTCCGTTCCCATTCCCGTTGGATTGAGCGATCCTCACCAAGGCTTGGATCAACTGCTCTTTCCGCATCGAATGCCAGCCGGTTATCCCTTTCCGCTTGGCCATCGAAGCCAAATCTTTCACCGTACGCGTCTTGAGTTTGGCTACGGTCATCACGGGGCTCACCTCCGGGGACCGAACTTGGGTCTGGTGACAGACCCTTCGGGTGCAGGTCGGCTCAATGCTGTACGTCATCCCTGACCCGGAACACCGCCCCCTGTTCCGGCTGTCCTCGGCCTTGCCTGGCCTTCCCCGCTTTGTTGGCAGGTAACTGTCCGTGGCTCTAAGGAAGGACGGGGAAGTAGCGTTGTACCGATTCTACCCAGGGTAAGACATTAACGCAACGGGCTGCCCACAGCTTTGACCAAGAAACACAACTGTGGCATATATCTTAAGTTGTTGTTTCATAATGTTTTGCAGTCGTAATGCGACTTCTCCCAAAGCATAGGATTCGAGCGGCTCCCAGTTGGGTAGGAAGAGAGTGCAGGGGGACGACTGAAACCGCTGAGACAGTCTTCGGTGTGTTGGTTCAGTGTGAACTGGAAAGCCTGATGCTACGATAGCTGGGTGCAGTACCACCCAATGGGCTGATGTTGTCTGCCACCGCTTCGTCGAGTGATGTCGAGCGGGGGCGACAGTCGCGGCGAGGCTCAGAGCGGCTCGGCGCCGGAAAGCGTGATGAACGTTCTTCGATCCATAGTCCTTGGCTCCTTTCGGTAAGACTCGCTGTGCTAGACGAGGGATATGTCTTCCACGGAAACCCGCTGCCAGTCCCGCATGGGGCGCGCCACCAGGGGCAGTCTGCGGCCCGATGCACCGGCAGCGGCAGCACGGCGTTCACTTGTCGCCCGCTGCCGTGCCGGGCGCCGTCCATTCGAGCGTGGTCACCACAGGAAAATGATCCGAGGCGTACAGGCTCTCTTGATGATCGTAGAGCACGCGGGCGTTGACGACGCGGCGCCCTGCGGTGATGCGATGAGCGTTGGCAGGCATCGGGCAAGAAGCCATGTTCGAGGACCGCCAACCTGTTCCGGACCGATCAACGATGCGCCTCGCAGCACGGTCCGTCTTTGTCGGCGAAGACCACCGTCTCGTCGACGCGATCGTGCTTCAGTACTTCATGCCTCGGTTCTTGCGGAACGGGTGGAAAGACGTCGGTCTCCGCGGTACTGCGGGTCAGGATACGCCGCAGCCGCTGTGGGAACCACGCAAGTCTCTGGCACGCGCCGAGGGCTGTCTTTGCCGCCAGGAATACCGATCGCTCCAGTCGTGGCGACACCGCATCGAGCTTTCGCGAAAGATCGAAGGCCGACAGGCGCACGGCCCTTCCCCAAGGGCCGTAGCCGCGCAGATTGCTGGCCCACATGAAACGGAAGATGTCGAGTATCTTCGCCTTGACGTCGCTGGGGTAGTGGAAGAAGTCGGCGTCGAGCACGGCGCCGATCCGGAAGATCAACGACTGGTAGTACGGATGAGAGCCTGTCCGCGGCGCGTCAAACGTGCGGTCGTCGCTCAGCCACCAGTTGGCGAACCCGTGCTGGTCCTTGTATCGCTCGTAGATCTCCGTGTTCGGGAAGGGAATCAACACCGAGCCGATCGCCGGGGCGAAGGAGACGTGGCCCGAGATGTCCATCATGAGCTGCAGCGTATTCTGCAACGACCGGGTGTCTTCCCAGGGAAAGCCAAGGATGAAGAAGACCGTCGGACGAATGCCGTGACGGCGCGTGAGCGGAATCACGCGGCGGACCATCGCCACGGTGTGCGGCTTGTGGATCCGCTTCAAGGTCTCGGGATCGCCGCTCTCGACGCCGTAATCGATTTGAACACAGCCTGCCCGCGAAGCCAGTTCGAGGAGCTGCTCGTCGACCGAGTCGATTCGGGTCATCATGCTCCACGTGAAGCCGTGGCCTTCGTCGATCAGGCGACGACAAATCTGCTCCACGCGTTTGCGATCCATCGACATCGCGTCATCGGTGAAGTAGAAGGATCGCGTGCCGAACTGGCGGTGGATCGCAACCATCTCGTCGACCACGCTGTCGGCCGAGCGAAAGCGAAACTTCTTTCCGAACAAACCGCCAGCGCAGTACGCACAGCGTGCCGGGCACCCCCGCGAGGTGAAGATCTGGTTGAACAGCGATCCCCTGGCGTTGGAGCCGTAATGCGAGGGATTGACCAGATGCCGGGCAGGCAGCGGAAGCGAATCCAGATCGGCCACCAGCGGCCGCGATGGATTGCCGCGGACCTGTCCGTCGGTATCGCGATAGACCATTCCCAGGACCGATTCCACCGGGCGACGACCCAACACAGCCTCGACGGCCTCGACGACGGTCAACTCTCCCTCCCCCACCACCGCGGCATCGAATCCGTGAGCGAGGGCCTCTTCGGGCAGGAGCGTGGCGTGCGGTCCGCCGGCCAGCAGCTTCGCACCGCAGTCGCGTAGACTATGAGCCAGGCGATAGGCCTCCTTGACCAACGGAGTCAGAAGTGTCATGCCAATGACGTCCGGTTTGAGATGCCTGGCCCGCTCCACAATGTCGGCCGTCGTACACTTCCGGATCGCGGCATTCGCATCGACCAGTTGCACTTCGCAGCCCGCCTTCTCCAGCACGGCGCCCAACATCAGGATGCCTGCCGGACAGTCGTAGTGGCTTTGTGTTCTGGAGGGGGGGTACACGAGCATGACGCGGGCGGGCAGCATCGACATGATCTCTTCCGCTAGGACTTTCGAGGGGGCGTCCGCCACGTGCGATTCATCCCAATGTTCATCGTCGGACTGAACAGCGACGATCGCCGTAGCGTTGCCAGCCTGCCTAGGCGTCGAAGTCCATACCGTTGGCAGAGTCTG
>CAZFKF010000149.1:0-8583 GCA_964518805.1 uncultured Planctomycetaceae bacterium
TGGTCGTCGCCGCAGGAACGGGGGCCGTTGCCGTGAGACTCGATGTGATCGAAGTAATGCTCATAGGTGGGTTCCCGGCGAAGCGACGCCGCGTTGAAGGGTGCCGTGGCGACTCAGGACGGCCTGTTGGTCACCTCGTTGCCTTCGATTCCCATGTGTGGCCAATCACTCCACAATCAACTGGGCGTGGAGTTTTCCGTCACGGTCGAGGCCCTTGATGATCTCGATGATGTCTTCGGCCGGCACCCGGACTGCATTCAGGGTCTCGACCAGGGACTTGAGTTTTGGCGTCTCCGCCTGGCTCGGATCGACGGTCACGAATCGCGCCGCATTCACCGTGCCGCCGGTCTCCACCACCACATTCTTGTGCGTCACGACCGCGGAGCCGATTTCCACGTCGCCGCTGATGACGATGCTTCCGGCCCTCTCGTTGATGACCACACGAGCCCCCACCTGCGGTTCCGGGATCGAGAGGGCGAGGATCTGGGAAATGAACTCCACGGGGTTTTCGGTGTACTGGCTGGGGATTTGCACTTCGATGTTGACGGGGCTGATGGCCTTGGCGAGAACGGTGCCGGCCGACTGGAAGTTCAAGGGGCTGCGGTTGATCAGGTCGGCCACGTCGGAGGCCACCTGGAAGTCGGCGTGGTTCCGGTCGAGCACCAAGGTGATGCGGCCGTCTTTGGAGAACGCGTTGAAGAAGTCCTCTTCCAACCGGCAACCGGTATGAATCCGGCCTGTGGTGGTTTGCATTAGGTTGTCGAGCGTGATCGGCCCCTCGGCCGTGGCGAAGACGCGGTTGCTTTTGGGATCGGGTCCCATGAGCAGCGTGGTGAACAACCGGCCTCCGGCGAGGCTCTTTGCCGACCCGACGGAACTGACCGAGCAGTCGATCTTGTCGCCTTGCCGCGCACCTGCGGCAGGCACCGTGGCGGTGACGAGTACCAAGGCGACGTTCTTGGTGTCCTTCAACTCGGCCATGCCGGTCTTGCCCACTGGGCTGCCGAGAAACTGCATGGCTTGGGCCAGACTCCGCAACATGGGCAGCGAGGAGCCGCCATCGCCCGTCCCGCGGAGCCCCACCACGAGTCCCAACCCTTGCAGCGTATTCTCTTCTTGCCCCTTCACGCGGCAGATCGTCTTCAGAACCGCCTTCGCCTCGGCCCTCGCGGCGAGTCCGCAGCACCAAGCGGCGCAGAGTGCGACAAGGGCCATGGAACGCATACCGCGGTAGTTCGGGACGTGCATGACTGGCATCCTCTTCCGATGGGGGCTGGCCTAGAAGGGTTGGACTTTGTCGATGATCTTCTGGAGCCACCCACGGCGGACTCCGTCGCGCCCGTGCCCCGATGAAAGACGCTGGATGCGTTTTTCCACCATCTTCTCGCTCTTCACCGAATTGTTGGGCATGATGTCCTCGGGACGGACGATGCCGCTGACGGAGAGTTCCCACTCTTCGTCGTCGAATTTGGCCTGCGCGTGGCCTTCGAGAACGAGCATGCCGTTCGGGCGGATATCGGCCACAACGCACTGAATGGAACTCTCGAACGTATCTTTGTTTTGCAGGTTGGCCTGGGCCCGGTACTTGTTGTCGAGGATGCCCGAGATCTTGGGATCGCCTTCGGTCTGCGGGTCCGGCACCACAGCAAAACCATCGATGGCGATCCAGTCGTTCAGCGCCATGGCGCCTTCGTTTTTCTTCCGCTGGTCAACCTGATTCTCGCGGACCATACGCGACTTCTCTTCGACGAGAACCGTCACGACGTCGTTGATCTTCCAGGTCTTGGGCTCGGCCGGGGCCTGGTAGGTCCAGGAGGCGTCGGCCATGGTGAGCGGGCGCCGCCTGCCTGGGTCTCCCATCAAGCTCGAACTCTGGGCCCACGCCTGGCCGCCTGCGGCCATGGCCAGCCCAAGCGCCATCCACCCCCACAGCGATTCGATGCCCACGGTCCTCTTCCGAGTCATTTCGAGATCCTCCCTCCGTTTCGTGCCGAACCACCTGCGACGCGAGGCGTCGTCTGATCTTGGGATGCGGGCCTCGGCTGCATGGCCCGCGCATAGATTTCCGCCTCTTGCAGCCCGCAAACCCGCGCGGTATAGGCCTTGCGATCCGTCAGGGATTCAACGGCCACGAGGTCCCCTAGTGCAGCGTCTTCTCGCGCCCGGGCCGTGACGCGAATGCGGATCCCTGAGGATCGGGAGTACACGGTAATGACTTCGCCTCGCCGCACCAGAACGGGCGAGCGGAGGAGCGACTTCTGCAGCACACCTCCAGCAGGGATCGTCTGCACGGCCTCCATGCCCACCACTTCATCGAGCGCGTGAAAGACTTCGGCGGTTTCCGGGACGGCATCGGGTCGCCGAAGCTGCAAATCGGCGGTCCGGATCGTCTCGCCTCGGGCGATCGCCTTGACGGCCACCACCACGCGAGCGCGCTGCGACACAGTTGCACTTGCGGTGAAGGAGGTTGGATGCCCGCCTTCGTCCACGCTGATCTCGAAATTCCGGATGCCCGTCCAGGGCGCCTCGCCACCTGCGACCGAGACTCGCTGGCTGTCGGCCGGGATGAGCCGGGCCTGCGCCTCGGTGAGCTTGGCATCGACCTGCCACTTTTCTTCGGCCGAGACCTCGGTTTCCAGGAACTTGGTGATCGCCTCATTCACGACCCGCTCTGCTCGCTTCACGGCGGAGGGGGACACCGGACGCATCTCGGCCGCGGGGACCATTTCGCTGAGCCCGGCGACGACGACCTGGCTCGCGCCGGAAAAGCGGTGTTCGACGAGGCTGACGCCACGATTCGCCAGAAGGTCCTGCAACTCGCGGACGCGGACCGTGCGCTGCTGACCCGGCGGCGGCGAAGGAAACAACTCGATGTTGGCCAGCTTGTCCGCCTGCGCGCCTTGGGCGACCACTTCGACGACGTCGCCCAGCATGACGATCGTTCCGCGGGGTTGGCACTTCGGGCGAACCCGCAATTCGCTGGAAAGCCCAGCGCGAGTGATGAGCAGGGCGTACGCGGTGACGGCAATCACCGCACTCAGGCTCGTTCGGACGGGACTTGTTGTGGTTTGGACTTTGCGAATCAACATTTCTCAGGTTCCCGTCGACTTCTCCCCGCTACGTTCACCGCGTGCTGCGAGTAACGCTGCCTCAGGCCCGGCGCAGGTTGGCGACGAGTTGCAGGATTTCGTCGCCGGCCTTGACGACTTGCGAGTTGAGTTCGAAGGCCCGCTGCGTGGTGATCAAGTCGATCAGTTCGGCGACCGGCTCGACGTTGGAGGCTTCGAGGGTATTCTGACGGACCACGCCGACGCCTTGCTGTCCGGGCTGGAGGGAGCGAGCGGATCCCGAAGAATTGGTCTCGGCGAAGAGATTCTCGCCCATCTTGAGCAACCCCTCGGGATTGATGAACGTTGCAAGCTCGATGGTCCCCACCTGCGTTAGCGCCGGCGTGTTGGGCTGCCGGACGGAGACCTTACCGTCCGGGCTGACCACGATGCCTTGGGCGTCGGGCGGAATGACGATGGGCGGTTCGAGCAGACGGCCGGTTTCCGCCGATCCTTGGCAGACCTGGCCATTGGCGTTGAGCGAGAAATTCCCGCTGCGCGTGTAGACGATTTCGCCCGTGGGGTCCATGACCTTGAAGAACCCCGGGCCCTCGATCGCCCAATCCAGAGAGTTGGCGGTGTTCTTGAAAGCTCCCTGTTTGAAGTCCGTCTGGATACTCGATACCCGCGTGCCCAGACCGATGGCGATTCCCGTGGGCGTCAGTTGCCCGGCGGCGTCTTCCGCCCCAGGAAGCTTCTGCTGCTGGTAGAAGAGATCCTCGAAATTGGTCCTTGCCCGCTTGTACGACGTCGTTTCGGTATTTGCCAGGTTGTTGGCAATGGTATCCAACTTGGTTCCGAGGGACGACATGCCGGTGGCGGCGGTATACAGTGTCTGGACGCTCATAGATCGGCTGGGACCCGGGGGCCGGAGTAAGGAGTTACTTAGTACCTGTTCGGTCTTCCTACGCCCGCATCACGCGGGAAATAAGCTGTGAGAGCATCTGATCCTGCGTCTGCATCATGTTGACGTTGGCTTCGATCGCTCGGGCCGTCTCGATCAACTGGACCATTTCCGTTGTGGGTTGAACGGACGAGGCCTCCAAGTAGCCCCAGCCGATGCGGCGTTCGCTCTCCGCGACGGGTTGCGTCTCAGACAGTGGCTTGAAGAGGTTCTCGCCAACCTTGGAAAGATCGCCCAGCGAGGCGGGTTGAACGAGTGCCAGAACCACCGACGAGCCCCGCTGGCGGATCGCGCCGGATGGCGTGATTTCGATCGGACCGCCGGTCGGATCGATCGAAATCGGGGATCCCCCGTCGTCCAAAACTGCGTAGCCCTGCTGAGTGACCAGGTTGCCTTCCGCCGTGAGCCGGAAGTCGCCGGCGCGGGTCAGGTATTGTTGATCGCCCTTCTGAACTGCGAAGAAGCCCGGGCCCTCGATCGCCAGGTCCGTCGTGCCGCCGGTGCGCTTCAAGGGGCCGGGTGAGAAGTCGGTCTTCGTGAACCGCAGCATGACGCCACCGCCCACGTCATTGATCGAGCCGGACCCGGGGTCGGCGAGCCCCTCGTCGATGGCCTCGGCACACCTGGCCTGGATGTATGCCAGGTCGCGTTTGAATCCGGTGGTGTCGACGTTCGCCAGGTTGTTGGCGATCGTCTCCATGCGCTGGGTCTGGGCGCGAGCCCCTTCGGCAGATATGTACAAACCGTAAGGCATTGCGGTGCTGCTCGACCGATCACACCCGACCCCCCTGCGGTCGCCGCGGAAAGCGGTCGTCGGCCTTCGCCTCTAAGCAAAGACTGTGCCAGCCAGAACGCGAGTCGCACCGTCAACGCCCAAACTGATTCCAAGTTCATCGCCAGCAACGGGATAGCTCCAGCAACGGACTCTCGTAAGCAAGGCCTTCTGGAGAGGAGCGACTTGACGCGGTTCTGCCGCTCTTGCCGGTCGATCGCGCAGAATCGGCCGATCACGTCGGTCGGACCGAATCGAGTTCGCCGAAACGGCCCCGCCTCGGATTCACACATGGTCCGGATGGGGACGCAGGCTCGGCGCCCCGTCCATGCACACGAACCATACCCACTTAGGGCTGACGGGCTGCGCCGATCAAATCGCTGGCGCCTTGTGCGATGAGGCTCTCGGCGACTTGTTGGCCCAGTGACGTTGCATATTCGGGAGAGGACGAGGCTTCAGCATCGAGACGAGTCGTCCCCTCGGGATGGAGGACCCGCCCAATTAGCGTGAGCGTGCCATCGCGCACT
The DNA here is from genome assembly GCA_964518805.1 of uncultured Planctomycetaceae bacterium. GTDB lineage: Bacteria > Planctomycetota > Planctomycetia > Pirellulales > Thermoguttaceae > CALFBP01. The sequence continues at coordinate 5,311 of CAZFKF010000149.1, forward strand.
GCTCCCAAGGCCGCGATAGGAGCCAGGCACCCCCCACACAGCGCGGCCAGCATCGATCGCTCGGCCAGCACGGCTGCGTGAGTGTCGCGATGGTCCAACCGCTCGATCAGCGTCCGCGTGACGGAATCGTCGCAGCGCGTCTCCAGGCCCAGTGCCCCCTGCCCGACCGCGGGCATCATGATCTCGGGTCGCAGCCGCTCGGTGACATGAGCGGCGAGCCCCAAACGAACGAGTCCGGCCTCGGCGAGAATCAGGGCGTCGTATCGCCCTTCATCAAGCTTCCTGAGTCGTGTGTCCACGTTGCCTCGCACGTCCTGAAGAACGAAGTCGCGACGCTGATGCAACAGTTGGGCCCGACGGCGCAGACTGCCTGTGCCGACGACCGCTTGCGGAGGGAGTTGCGCCAACGACGGATGGTCTCGCGAGACGAACACATCGCCAACCGGACCACGTTCTGGAACGGCTGCCAGACACAGACCGGGCACATGGTCGGTGGGAAGATCCTTCAGGCTGTGCACGGCCAGATCGATACGACGTTCGAGCAGTGCAAGCTGGATCTCTCGAGTAAACACACCCCGGTCGCCGAGGGAACCTATGGTCCCTTCGGTATGGCGGTCTCCGCTGGTCGTGATCGGGACAAGGATGGTCTCGACGCCGAGTCGGGTCAACTGCGCCGCAACCCATTCCGCTTGCCAGCGGGCCAAAGGGCTGCCGCGGGTGCCTAGACGAACGCTTGCCGAGGATGTTTGACTCATCAGGATGCGGTGGGATCGGACCTCTCGGAACTCGCGGCAGGACTATCTCCAGCGGCAAGCAGGGGATGCGGCGACGCGGGCCCGCCCGGAACCTGGCCCAGCGGACGCGGACCGACAACGCCACAACTGACGACAAACTGAATCGCCTGATCCAAGGTGATGTTCAAATCCAGGCACTCACTTCGCCGAACGATCACGGTGAAGCCAGTCATTGGCATCGGGGATGTGCACATGAGCACCGCAAGCGACTGCTCGCCTACCATGGCTTCAATATCAGGCAAACCGGGCCCTGTAACCAGCCCAAGTTGCCAGATTCCCTTTCGCGGATACTCCACGGCAACGACGCGCGAGACCTGCATCTGCCGTTCGTTGAGTACGAATCCGCTCACCTGCTTGACGGAACTATAGACGTTGCGGACGAAGGGAACACGACGAATAGCCCCTTCAAAGAGGGCCATGAAGAAACGCCCGATCCCCGCGGCCATGAATTTGCCAAGCAGGAACAACAGCAGCGTGAAGACCAGAATAAAAGCCGGAATGACGACGTACGGACGCAGGTACGTGAGCCGGATGTACGTCCTGTAGACCTGGGAGGCTGTCTTGGGAATCCCCTCTTCACTGGGGTGGAATTTGACGATGTCGTAGACCGCCTTCGGAACGAACTCCCCGTTTTCGAGACGCTGGTAGGTCGTGCCATCCACCACGGGATTGACTTTTCCCTGCTCGGAGAAGGGCATCGTCTCTTCGGGGCGAATGTCGGCCACTGCCAGCCGGACCAAGCGCTGCGCCAAGTCGGTTACGGGTTCGAGCACGTAGTTCTGGACCGTGCCTCCGATCCACAGGAAGATCACAATCGTCAGAAGCGGCGGCAGCACCACCCCCAGTCCACGAAGCACCGCGCCGCGGAACGGCGACGGGGCTGCCGGTTTGCTGCTGGAAGTGGATTCAGAATCAGACATCATGTTCACGCACTGCGATCGTCGAGGACTCGGCCAAGAACTGCCACAAACACGGCATCGGCACCCCCGTGCTTGAGGGCCTTGGCCGCGTGATGGCAAGTCGCTCCCGTGGTCAGGACGTCGTCGATCAAGAGTACCCGAGCACCTCTAATATCGTACGCCGCCCTCACGGCGAAGGCGCCGATCGGGTTTCGGCGTCGTTCCAACGCATTTAAGCCTTTTTGTGGCTTTGTGTTACGTGTTCTTCTGAGTACGCGAGATGTGCATGGCACATGCAGAACCGCGGCCACAGCAGCGGCTATCGCATCCGGGCCATTCTCCTTGCGCACCAGACGGCGGAGCCAGTGCATGGGCACTGGGACCACGACGGTCGGGCGGAGCCCCAAGATCTGTTCACCCCTCCGTTGGCCAAGCAAGGTTCCCATCGCATTCCCCAAGGGCTCCGAACCAGGCCTCTTAAGCCGGAGAATGACGTCGCGAAGGTGCCCTTGGTAGGCGTCGAGGGCCACCACCGTTTCAAAATCGAATGACTCCCCTCGGCAGTGGTGGCACTTCTCCGGAGAGGCAATTCCGTCGGGCAGAGGCGCCCCGCATCGTTGACAGCCGCGCATGCATGCCGGGGCGAGGTCGCGCTGGCATTCCGCGCAAAGCATCGGGCCTGTGGGAAGACTCACAAGGTCGACTTCGCAGTGGAGGCACCTTGGGGGATATAGGACGTCAACGGCCGTCTTTCCAATCGCCGAGGCCATCGAGCGCAATCCACCGAACGCTCTATTCAACCACCGTTTTGCCTTCAGCAGGCCGGTCGTCATGGGTATCCGGCGGCGTGGATGCCGTTGCGGGAGGTCGGGACTTGCAGCCAACGCATCTATCATAGCGGGATGGCTCAAGAAACGGCAGCACGTCGCGCGGTGGATTGTGGCGGCGTCACGCTCCGCCTCCCGCCGAGTTTGCGTCTTGACCCGCGCCGGCAAAATCGCCTATGCTGCCCACCCTATCGTCCTGGTACCCGGCGTGGGAACGCGCCGGAGCATGAGGCGCTGTAGCACGATGCGGGCGCGTCGCGCACCGAGCAGATTGGGGCTTCGATGAAGATCATTGACCGCTACCTGCTGAGGCAGTTCACCAAGACGTTCTTGATCTGTTTCCTGAGCTTGCTGGGACTCTTCATCGTTTTCCACGCTTTCACCAACCTCGAGGCATTCCTGAAGATCGCTGCGAGGCAAGGGGGGCTGGCTCGCCTGATGGGCGCATACTACGCCCGGCAATCGTTCCTTTTCTTCGATCGCACCGTGGGTCTGGTCAACCTCACGGCGGCCATGTTTACCTTGACCTGGATCCAGCGGCACAACGAGCTTGTGGCGCTCATGGCAGCCGGCGTGTCGCGGGTCCGAGTTGTCATTCCTTTGGTCGGGGCGGTGGTGGCGGTGATCGCGATCTCGATGCTCAACCGCGAACTGGTGATCCCCAAGTTCCGCGACGACCTTTCGCGCCGGCCAAGCGAACTCGCCACCGACGTCCCCCAGAAGCTCGATTTCCAGTACGACGCCAGAACGGAC
>CAZFKF010000150.1:0-8565 GCA_964518805.1 uncultured Planctomycetaceae bacterium
CGGTGGTGGTGGTGGCGATCGTGGTCGCCACCTATGTTCGCGAGAACCGCCGCGCCGGCGCAGGGCTTCGTACCGCACTGGCCGCGATCCGTCTGCTGCTACTGGCGATTGCCGCCTTCATGCTGGCCCAGGTGGTACTGTCGCTGAAGCGGACCGGGCTGCCCTACGTGGCCCTGGTGCTCGACGATTCGCTGAGCATGACGATCGCCGACCGCTACCCGGAGGGCGCCGGTAGGGAACTCCAGGCGCGGGCCCAGGCTGCCGGGTTCGACCGGCCGAGCCGCTGGAATTTGGCGCGGACCCTGCTGTCGGAAGACAACGCGGGCTTCCTCTCGCATCTCGAACAGAACTATAAGCTGCGCGTGTATTGGCTCACCGGGATGCGGCTTTCCACGGCGGCGTCGGCCGAGGAGTTGGCGGCCGAGGTGCGGGCCGCCGAGCCGCGGGGCACGAGCACGCGGCTCGGCGGCGCCGTGCAGGCCGTGCTCGACGAACTCCGCGGCAACGCCCCCGCGGCCATCGTTCTGCTGACCGACGGCGTGAACACCGAGGGTCCGGGCCTGTCCGACGCGGCGGAGCAGGCCCGGCGCCGCAGCGTACCCCTGTATTTCGTCGGCCTCGGCGACGCGCAGCCGGCCCGCGACCTGCGGCTCAGCGACCTCCTGGTCGACGACACCGTCTTTCTGGGCGACGTGGTCTACTTCGAGGCCAAGCTGGCGGCCAGCGGCTATCAGGGGCGCACGGCCCACGTCGTGCTCCGCTGCGAGGGCCAGGAATCGCCCGTGGCCAGGACCGACCTGACGCTCGGCCCCGACGGCCAGTCGCAGCCGGTCCGCCTGGCGCACCGGCCGATGCGCGAGGGGTTGTTCCGTTACGTGCTCGAAGTCGAGCCGATGGAAGGCGAGTCGCAGGCGGAGAACAACCGCCTTCAGCCGACGATCCGCGTGCGCAAGGAGCGGATCCGCGTGCTGCTGGTCCAGGCCGATCCGAGCTACGAGTACCGCTACCTGCGCAACATGCTGGTCCGCGATCCGACGATCGAGCTGAAGACCGTGCTCCAGAACGCCGATCCCGAGCATGCCGACCAGGATTCCGTCGCGCTACGCGGCTTCCCCGTGCGGCGCGAAGACCTCTTCCACTACGACGTGGTGATCCTCGGCGATGCCGATCCGGGCCTGTTGAGTCCGGCCATGCTCCAGAACCTGGCCGACATCGTCGACCAGCCGGGCAAAGGTGGGTCGCTGGTGTGCGTTGCCGGGCCCAAGTTCATGCCTCTGGCGTACCGCAACACGCCGCTGGCGAAGCTCCTGCCGATGGACCTGGGGTCAGTGCGCAGTCCGGCCGGCGATGCGCCGATCACCGAGAGCTTCGTGGTGCGGCCGACGGAGTTGGGCCTGAGCACGCCGATGCTTCAACTGGCCGACGATCCCGCGGAGAACCTCGCCGTCTGGCGCAGCCTGGCCCCGCTGAACTGGATGCTCGAACTGTCGGACCTCAAGCCTGGGGCTCGCGTGCTGGCCGAGCATCCCACGCGGCCGATGCGCGACGGAAGGCCGCTGCCGGTTTTCGTGATGCAGTACGTGGGGACCGGCAAGGTGCTCTTCCACGCCACGGACGAGACGTGGCGATGGCGTTTCCGCGTGGGCGACGTGTATTTCGCGCGCTATTGGCTCCAGACCCTCCGCTACCTGGCCCGCTCGAAGCTGGCCGAAGGCGACCATGCGGCCACGCTCCGGGCGGACCGGCGCGAATACCGCCACGGCGACGTCGTGCGTCTGCGGGTCCGCTTCCACGACGAGCGGCTCGCCCCGGCCGAGGACGACGGCGTGACCGTGGCCATCGAATCGTCGGGCGGGAAATCGCAACGCGCGACTCTGCGGCGGACTAGCGCCGGGCGCGGGCTGTTCGAGACCTCGATCGAGAACCTGCCGATCGGGTCGTATCACGCCTGGGTGGCGGCGCCGCAGCTTGCCGGCGGCGCCCCGGCTGCCGATTTTTTGGTGGCCGCGCCGCCGGGCGAATTCGCCCACGCCGAAATGGATGCCCAGGCCATGCAGCGGGCGGCCCAACAGAGCCGAGGGCAGTTCTACGATTTCACCTCGGCCCACGGGCTGTTGGACCAATTGCCTGAAGGACGTCAAGTGCCCATCGAGTCGCTCCCGCCGCGGCCCTTGTGGAATGCGTGGCCGGTCCTGCTGCTCTTCCTCGTCCTTCTGATGACCGAATGGGTCCTACGAAAAGCCGGCGGGATGGCGTAGAATGGGGGAGCGATGAGAAAGGGGATGAGGGGCGAGTGATGAAAGCGAAGACGCGATTGGGTGGCATGTCCGTTGGGTGGCATGCCGTCACGCGGCGAAGCCGCGGGTCGGCATGGAACTCGCCTACCTTTCCATCCATCCCCAGTCCCCAACCGCCAGTCTCCTGACCTCTGCCCCCAATGCCCCATCCACTCCAAACGCGAATCCACTCCCTTCGGGCCCGCTTGTGGGGGTGGATCGCGCTGTACGGCTTGGGATGCTGGCTGGCGTGCGGAATCGGTGCGGTGGTGGTCGCTGCCTTGACCGATTACCTGGTCCGCTTCCGCGATCCGGGAATCCGCGTCTTGGCCACACTGGGCGTGGCGGCCGTTTTGGGGTGGTCCGCCTACCGATACGTCTATCGGCCTTGGACCGTCTCCTGGCGCGACGTGGATCTGGCCCGGCGCGTGCAAATGCGGTTTCCCGCGCTGGGCGACGATCTGGCCAGCGCGATGGAGTTTCTCGGGCAGGCCGACGACGATCCAACCGCCGGGTCGCTGGCCCTTCGCCGCGCGATCGTGGCCCGCGCAGCCGATGCGTCGGCCGGGCTCGATTTCCGCCAGGTCCTGCGACCGGGGCCGGCTTGGCTGGCCGGATTGGCCGCCGTGGGAGCCGCGCTGGCGGCCGGTCTGATGGCGTCGGCGGATCCGACCTCGGCCCAGATCGCCGTTGCCCGGTTGACCGAACCGTTGGCCGACATTCCGTGGCCCCAAGTGCATCACCTTGCCGTGCAGAATCCAATCCAGCGGCTTGCCCGCGGACAGGCCTTTGAACTGGAGGTCGTCGATTCTCAAGGGGCACATTTTCCGTCGGAAGTGCGGGTCCATTACCGATTCCGCAATTCCGACGGCTCGGAAGACGTGGAAAGCGAGCCGATGCGCCTGGTCAAGGGAATGATGGTGGCGCGTCGCGAGCGGGTCACGCGTCCGTTTTCGTTCCGCGTCGAAGGGGGGGACGACCGCGCGATGCCGTGGCACCCGGTCGAAGTCGTCGACCCGCCGGCCATCGCCTCACTTCGCGTCACGCTGACCCCGCCCGAGTACACGGGCTGGCGGCCCGAGCGGTCGGAAGGCAATATCCGGGCCCTGGCGGGGACGCGTGCGGAGATCGCCGCCACGGCGACCAAACCCCTGGTTTCGGCAATTCTCGTGGCCAACGGGCAGGCGAGCGAAAGTCGGCTCAGCAGCGACGGGCGCCAGCTCATCGTTCCGGCCGAGTCGGGCCCCGAGTGGATCCTGGACAAGTCGGGTTCGTACGGATTCCGGCTGACCGATCGGGACCGGATCACCACCGACGGCGAAGACGCCCGGTGGGAGATCCGCGTCGTGCCCGATGCGCCGCCCACGGTCTCGCTGGACGAGCCGCGCCCCGGCGAAAACCTATTCGTCGCGCCGCAAGCCGTGGTGCCGCTTGCGATCACGGCCGGCGACGACCTGGCGATCCAACGTGTGGAGTTGCAGTTCACGCGGTCTGATCGACCGGGCACGGCCCCGGTCAAGCAGTCGCTCGACGCCGGTCCTGCCCAGGCGAAGCCCGCCCGCCAATCGGCCGCCGCCTCGGAGAAGACCAGGGGCCAGGGCGAGCGCCGGAGCATTCGCTACGCATGGCAGCTCGGCGAGTTGAAACTGCCGCCGGGCACGCAGGTGACATTTTGGATCGAAGCGGCGGACTACAAGCCGCAGTCGGCCAAGAGCGAGCCGCGCCGGCTTGCGGTCGTCACGCCGGAGGAGTTGAGCCAACGGCTCGCCTCGCGCGAGGCCGCCGTGCTGGCCGAGCTTACCCGCGCGCTGCAACTCCAGCGACAAGGCCGCCAGCAGATCGCAACGCTCGAAAAGCGCGCGGCGCAGCCGCCTCGGTTGGGCCAGCTCGACGTCGATCAACTCCGTGCCGTGGAACTCAATCAGCGGCAGATCGAACAGATGCTCGCCAGTCGCGCGGACGGCATTCCCCAGCAGGTCCTCGGCTTGTTGGCCGACCTGGCGAACAACAAGCTGGATCAGCCGCGGGTGCGGCAGCGCATGGAGACCCTCCTGCAACGCCTGGAACGATTGGCGTCGGGCGAGCTTGCCGCCGCCAGCCGGGAATTGACCGCGGCCATCAAGGCCGCCCAGGCGTCGCTCGACCAGCCCGACGCCTGGCCCGCGACGCCAGCCCAGGCTCCCCTGGCGGCAACCGGCAAGCATCAGGATGCGATCATTGCCGCCTTGGAGCAGATGGTCGAGGATCTCTCGCAGTGGGATCGCTTCCGCAGCTTCTTGCGCGAGATGAGCCAGTTGGCCCGCGAGCAGGACGAATTGTCCGGGCGGACCCGCGATCTCGCCCGGCGGACCTTGACCAAGCGGCAAAGCGATCTCACGCCGCAGGAGACCGCAGGTCTGGCCGACGCAGCCCGGCAGCAAGCCGCCCTGGCCGCCCGCCTCGACGGCATCCAACACGCGATGCACGAAGCGATCAAGCAAGCGGCCGCGGGAGAGCCTGCGGCGGCCAGCGCGACGGAGGGGCTTCGCCGGGCCCGCGAACTGAACCTCGCCGGCGACATGCGATCGGCCGGCGAGCAGATCCAGGACAACCGGCTCGGGCAGGCCACGCAGCAGCAGGCGCGAATTGAGGAGGGATTGCAGGACGTCCTGGACCGGCTTTCCGGACGCGGGCCCCGCGACCCGAATGGGCAGTCCAATTCGCCGCGGAAGTCGCCGGTCGCGGACCTCAGGAAGATGCAGATCGAGATCAATCGCCGAACGGAGGAGTTGGAAAAGGCCTTCCAACGGGCCGACAAATCGAGTCCCGAGGCCCGAGGCCGCTACGAAGCGGTGGGCAGCCAGCAGGAGCAACTCGGCGAGCTAGTGCGAAGGATCTTCGGTTCCAAGGCCGAAGCCGCGCCCGGCGAATCCAAGGTCGCCGACCCCCGCCCGATAGCCGCGACGAAGCCTACGCCTTCGGCCCGGCCGCTCGATCCGCAGGGTGCAGACGCGATTGATCGCGAGCTGTTCGCGCCCGACCCCAAGCACTCGCCTCCGCCCGCGGTCCCTGCCGAGACCAAGGGGCCTGTCACGCCCGCCGTGGTTCGCGACGCGATGCTCCACGCGGCCCGCCGAATTCGCCAAACCGATGCCGGCACGTCGACGCAGCAGTTGCAGCGACACATCGTGGCCCAGTTGGAGGAACTCCTCCGGCAACCGGGCCAGGAGCCGGATCGCGCGCCGTCGCCGTCGGGGCAACAAGCCCGACAACAGGAGAAACCAGGTGGCCAGCAGCCGTCAGATCCCAAGACACAACACACGGCGACCAGGCCCGGCTCGCAACCGGGCCAGAATCCCGAGAGCAAGAAGACGGGCGATGGCGAGCCGTCGGGGCCGGGTGTCAAGATGTCGCTCGTGCGACGCGTGTGGGGCAACCTCCCCGAACGCCAACGTGCGGAGATCCTCCAACTCCAGCCGCCGGAAGAATTCCTCCCCCAGTACGAAACGCAGATCGAATCGTATTTCCGGCAGTTGGCAGAGGGCGGAACGCAGAGCGAGGAGAGCCGAGGGCAGGGCGCGGAGGGCGGAGGGCGGAGCGCAGAGGGCTCAGGGCCGAAGTGACGGAGGGCAGGAAGCGTGGCGTTGGCGTACAGCACCCGGGCCGTTCTCCGTTTGGCCGCCGGATTCGTTTGGCGTGCCGTCCCACGACGCCAACTCTTCGCCGCGTTGCTCCCACTGGTTCTCAGCAGCGTGGTTCCCGCACTCGGAGCTGAGGACACGGAGAAGTCCGCCGCAAAGCTCGTCACCCCGGACGCCGAACGCGCCGTGGAACGGGGCTTGGCCAGCCTGGCGACGCGGCAACGCGAGGACGGCTCGATCGGTTCCGGGAGCTACCGCGGCAACGTGGCCGTGGTCTCGCTGGCCGGCATGGCCTGGATGGCCCAGGGGAGCACGCCGGGACGCGGCCGCTACGGGCGCGAGATCGCCAAGGCCCTCGACTATGTGCTCGCCAACACGCAAGAGAGCGGCTACATCAACAGCTCTTTGTTCGAGCATCACGGACCCATGTACGGCCACGGGTTTGCCACGCTGTTCGTGGCCGAATGCTACGGCATGTCCCCACGCCCGGCTGTCCGGGAGAAGCTGGCCAAGGCCGTCAAGCTGATCGTCGCCACCCAGAACGAGCAGGGTGGGTGGCGCTACTATCCGCAGCGCATGGATGCCGATATCTCGGTGACCGTCTGCCAAATGATGGCCCTGCGAGCGGCACGCAACTCCGGTATATTTGTCCCCCCCGAGTCGATCGATCGTGCCGCGGGTTATGTCAAGAAGAGCCAAAACCCTGACGGAGGATTCATGTATCAGCTCTCCCAAGGAGGCGAAAGCGCGTTTCCCCGTTCCGCCGCGGCGGTCGTAGGACTCAACAGCGCGGGCATCTACGACGGTCCCGAAATGGCTAAGGCGATGCCGTACCTAATGCTGTCCCTACCCCAGCCCGGGTTGGTACGGCGCGAGACCTACTACTTCTATGGCCATTACTATGCGGCACTGGCTTTCTGGCAAGCGGGGCGGGAGTCTTGGGGGCGATGGTATCCTGCGGTTCGTGATGACCTGATTGCCCGTCAACGATCGGACGGAACGTGGATCGACCCAATTTCCCCTGAATTTGCCACGTCCATGGCCTGCCTCATCCTCCAGATGCCCAATCGATATCTGCCGATCTTCCAGCGGTAGCCAATGGCAGGAGATGGAAGAAAAAGAAAACAGGAAAGTGGCAGAAGAAGGGGGAAGGCAAAGGACGTTCGTTCCGTTTCCCCTCACTTTTCGGTGTTTCTCGTTCCTTTCGCTCGTAGCTTCACCTTTTCGCCATCCCGCCCGGTTTGCAGGCCGGAGAGTACCCTTTACACTGAACGCCCAAGTAGATTCCGACGCGCTCGATCCTCCTGAATTCCACGGAACCATCCATGAGCACTTCTGATCCGGTTTCCCAACGTTTGCAGTTGGCCAACGACATGGCCCGCGAGGCGGGCAAGATCGTCATGCAGTTCTATCGGCGCAACGATTTGGCGGTCGAGCGCAAGGCGGATGATTCGCCCGTGACCGTGGCCGACCGCGGGGCCGAGGAACATCTGCGGCGGCGGATCGCCGAGCGATTCCCGGAAGACGGCATCCTTGGGGAAGAATTTGCCGAGCGTTCCGGGACGAGCGGGTATCGCTGGATCCTCGACCCGATCGACGGCACCAAGTCGTTCATCCACGGGGTGCCGTTGTTCGGCACGATGATCGCGGTAGAGCAAGACGGGCGCAGCGTGCTGGGGGTGGTCCGCATTCCGGCGCTCGACGAGTGCGTGTACGCCGCGGAAGGTCAAGGGGCGTGGTACGAAGTGCAGGGCAGACCGCCGCAGCCGGCGAAGGTCTCTTCGTGCCCGAGGCTCGGCGAGTCGCTCTTCCTCACCAGCGAGGTGGCCAATTTCACCGCGGTCCAGCGCCGCGACGCGTACGACCGCTTGGAGGCCGCGGCCCGGCTGAGCCGCTCCTGGGGCGATTGCTTCGGCTACCTGATGGTCGCCACCGGCCGCGCCGAGTTGATGGTCGATCCGATCATGAACCTCTGGGATGCCGCCGCCGTGCAGCCGATCATCGAAGAGGCCGGCGGCACGTTCACCGATTGGCAAGGACGCCGCACGATTTATTCGGGCCAGGGCATCGCCACCAACGGGCGGATTCTGGACGAAGTGCTGGCGATTGTCCGCGGAGGCGGTGAAACGCAAGAAGGAGCCGCGCAGCGATAGACGGGTTTCCTTCCTGGACAGGATCGGACCGTTCGTAGGCGGCCAGGCTCGGACCGGTGTAAAATCCATCCTACAGCGGAGTGCATGATGTTGCGGTGGATGCAGACGTTCTTCTGGTGGCTGCAGCGAACGGTGCTCGGGCTCCGCTACTCGGTGCGCGTCGTGGGGCTGGAGAAGCTCGAAGGGCTTTCCGGGCCGACGCTCGTCATGCCCAATCATCCCGCCTACATCGATCCGCCGCTGGTCTTCAGCCACGTGCGCCTTGCGAGACCGGTTCGCCCGGTCGTCACTCAGAACATGTACCGCGACGCGGTGCTCCATCCCTTCATGCGCCTGGTGGAAGCTTTGGAAGTGCCCGAACTGAGCGAACACAGCCGCGGGGCGCGCGAGCGGACCTTGGCCATGATCGACGCCGTGGTCGAAGGGCTGAAACAGGGGGATAGTTTCCTGATCTATCCGTCGGGCCGCGCCCAGCGCCGCGGGGTGGAGAGGGTAGGCGCGACCCGCGCCGTGTCC
>CAZFKF010000151.1:0-8557 GCA_964518805.1 uncultured Planctomycetaceae bacterium
AGCCCGGCGAACCGACTGACAACCGACTCGAACGACATCGTATCCGTCTGCAAAGGCCGTGCCAACCACCAGGCACATGCCCTTAGTCTTTAGATCACAACGAATTAACACGCATCTGGACGAACCGCTGCGAAACCGGACTGCCAGATTGGCATAACGAGGGTCGAGAAGACTGTGCCAGGGCAATTGCCATGGCAGCCGCGCTCCCGCAGGACGTACCAACTGATTCCTCGGCGTAGAACACCCACCGCATGGGTAGTACAGCACTTGTGCGCCACTTTGGGCTCGCTTGGCCCGCGCAAGGCGGTTCCTGTCAAGCCGTTGCGTTTTGCGGCCAGGGTTTTGTTTCGCGATTGTGGTAACCCGGTCGGTCGGTTATACTTGGCGATTCAGTTTTCCGGACTACGCGCAGTTTGTGTAAGCCAACTCTCCGCTGGCAGCTATGCGATTTTCCCTAATCGATCGAATCGAACAATTGGAGCCGGGCGCCAGCATTACGACCATCAAGTGCCTGACCATGGCCGAGGAGTACCTTGGCGACCACTTCCCCGGCTTTCCCGTAATGCCCGGGGTGCTCATGCTGGAAGCGATGACGCAGACGGCCGCCTGGCTCATTCGAGCCACCGAGGACTTTGCCCATAGCATGGTCCTGCTGAAGGAGGCCAAGGGGGTCAAGTACGGGCAATTCGTTGAACCGGGACAGACGCTGCAGGTGACGGCCGAAATCGTCAGCCAGAAGTCGCGCGAGACGACCGTCAAGGCCAAGGGCATGATCGATGGGCAGGTCACGGTGCAGGGGCGGCTTGTGCTGGAGCGGTTCAATCTGGCAGACACCAGCGCCGACCTTGCAGCGACCGACACGCTGTTGAAGCGCGATTTACGAACGTCGCTGGCAAGGTTGTGCCGCAGGCCCGGCGGCGCGGTCCAAGGCAGTCGCAGATCCGGCTAGCCGTTGCACGGCGGGCTTACACGTCGGCTTGATGTTCTTCGTTGAGCAGTTGGAGATTCAGAACGATGCGATTTAAGGAGAAGATCGCCCTGGTAACGGGGGGGAGCCGCGGTATTGGCGGGGCTCTGGTTCAGCGTCTGGCTTCTGAGGGGGCCGAGGTCATCTTCGTGGACCTCGTCATACAGGACGCAACCAAGGCATGGATGGAAGAACTTGCCGGCAAAGGGCTTTCGGTCCGGGGATTGGAGGCTGACGTCCGCGATGCAGATCGAGCGCGGCAACTTGTCGACGAACTGGTCGATCAGCGGGGCAAGATCGACATCCTGGTCAATTCGGCGGGAATCGTGCGCGACGGTCTGATGGGTGCGATGACGCCCGATCAGTGGCGAGACGTCTTGGAGATCAACCTGTTCGGGACCTACAATTACTGCCGCGCCGTGGTTCAACACATGAGCTACAAACGCCGCGGCAGCATCGTCAACTTGTCGAGCACAGCGGCCGAATTCCCCTCCCGGGGCCAAGTGAACTACGCGGCCAGCAAAGGCGGCGTCGAGGGGTTGACCCGGGCGATGGCCAAGGAATTTGCCCCGCGCGGCGTGCGCGTCAACGCCATTGCACCGGGACTGATCGAAACCGACCTGAGCAAGGCCGTCCGCGGCCTGATCGGAGACCGCGTCAAGGACATCATTCCCATGCGACGCTGCGGAAGTGCCGACGAAGTGTCCAACGCGATCGCGTTCCTGGCCAGCGACGAAGCATCGTACATCACCGGACAGGTGCTTCGCGTGGACGGGGGGTTCGGCCTGGGCGGTTACTAAGTGAGACACGTGGGCGGCCGCTTGCGGCCGCAGCGGCGGCCTGACGGGGGTCGTTCTGCCACACAACATCCGTGATTGAATTCGAGTCTTGGAGGTTAAGCGAAATGCCGACGAAGGAGGAAGTTTTCGAGAAAGTCCAGAACGCGCTGGTCGAGGCCTTGGGGGTCGACGAAGAGGAGGTTACTCCCGAGGCGACCCTGGTCGGTGACCTTGGCGCCGAGTCGATCGATTTTCTCGACATCGTGTTCCGGTTGGAGAAGGCCTTCGATATCAAGATCCCGCGGGGCGAGCTGTTCCCGGAAGATATCTTGACCAACTCCACCTACGTTCAGGACGGCCGGGTGACCGAGGCGGGCGTGGCGGAACTGAAGAAACGGATGCCCTTCGCCAACCTCGACGAGTTCGCCAAGAATCCCAACGTGCAGGATTTCGCCAACCTGCTCACCGTGGCGGACATGTGCCGCTTCGTGGAGACCAAGGTGACCGTAACCGCGTAGGAAGATGAGTGGCGAACGATGAAGGATGAACGATGAGGGATGAGCCCTAGGGGAGAAGCGGCGGTCGCCGTTTGTCTTTGCTGGTTCATCTTTCGTCCTTCATCCTTCATCCATTATCCCACTCCCAAGACGGTGAGAGCTATCGAGCGATGCGCTGGTACTGGATTGATCGATTCATCGAGTTCGAGAGCGGGCGATACGCCAAGGCGATCAAGAACGTCTCTTTGGCCGAAGAGCACCTGCACGATCATTTCCCCGGCTACCCGGTGATGCCCAACAGCTTGATCGTCGAGGGCATGGCCCAGACCGGCGGGCTGCTGGTCTGCGAGTACGGCCACTATCGCCTGAAGGTCGTGCTGGCCAAGATCACCCGCGTGACGTTTCACTGCCCCGCCTTGCCAGGTGATACCCTGATCTACACCGCCACCGCCGAATCGATCCGCGTCGACGGGGCGATGGTCGTCACCACGAGCCACAAGGGCACGGAACTCCAGGCCGAGGCCGAGATCTTCTTCGCCCATCTCAACGGCGAACATCAGGACAAGACGCTCATCGAGCCGCGCGACTTCCTGCGCATGATGCGGTTGCTGAAGGCCTACGAGGTGGGGCACGCCGCCGACGGGTCGCGCCTGGTGGAACCACCCGGCCTGCAAGAGGTCTGAGCGGACCGCAGCGTAGTTCCAAGGAGCCGAGGCATGCGACGACGTGTTGTGGTGACGGGGGCGGGTTGGGTCACGCCCATGGGGACCGATGTCGAGGCCGTGTGGAAGCGGATCCTCAACGGCGAGTCGGGCGTCGGCTCCATTACCCTGTTCGACGCCAGCCGCTTTCCCACCAAGATCTCGGCGGAAGTCCGCAACTGGAGCGTCGCCGACGTCGGGGAAGACCCCGAGCGGTGGAAGTACCAGGGCCGCCACACGCTGTTTGCCGTGGGCGCCGCGAAGAAGGCCGTGGCGGATTCGGGCCTCGACCTCGATCGGATCGATCCCACGCGTTTCGGCGTCTACCTCGGCAGCGGCGAAGGCGGCCAGGATTTCGACCGCTTCACGCAGATGATGACCGCCGCGTTGGACGGGCCCAAGCTGGATCTCGCCAAGTTCACCCAGAAGGGAATCGAGATCCTCAACCCGATCGCCGAAATGGAGCAGGAGCCGAGCATGCCCGCCGGGCACCTGGCCAGCCTGTTCAACGCCCAGGGGCCCAACGTCAATTGCCTCACGGCTTGCGCCGCCAGCAGCCAGGCGATCGGCGAGGCCACCGAGATCATCCGTCGCGACGAGGCCGACCTCATGCTCTCGGGCGGGACGCATTCGATGATTCATCCCTTCGGGGTGACGGGCTTCAATCTCTTGACCGCCCTGAGCACGCGTAACGACGAGCCGCAGAAGGCTTCCCGTCCCTTCGACCGGCTGCGCGACGGCTTCGTTCTCGGCGAAGGCTCGGCGATGTTGATCCTCGAAGAACTCGAGCACGCCAAGGCACGCGGCGCCCAGATTCTTGGGGAAATCGTGGGGTTTGGCTCCACGGCCGACGCATTCCGCATCACCGACACTCACCCCGAAGGGCGCGGGGCCATCGCCTGCATGCGGATGGCGATGAAGGACGCCGGGGTCGATCGCATCGACTACATCAACGCGCACGGCACGAGCACGCAGGTGAACGACAAGGTCGAGACCCTGGCGGCCAAGGTCGTGTTCGGCGAGGAAGCCTATCGCATTCCGATGTCGAGCACGAAGAGCATGATGGGCCACCTGATCGCCGCCGCGGGGGCCAGCGAGATGATTCTCTGCCTGTTGGCCCTGCGCGACCAGGTGCTTCCGCCGACGATCAACTACGAGAACCCCGATCCCGAGTGCGACCTGGACTACGTGCCCAACGCCGCCCGGCCGCAACGCTGCGACGTCGTCCTCTCGAACAGTTTCGGATTCGGCGGCCAGAACATCAGCCTCATTGCCCGGCGCTTCACGGGCTGAGGTCGTCTTCCGCTCGCCAGGCGTTCCGATTGCGGCACACGGATTGCCGCAGCCAAGGTGACGGGAGTGTGCCTGCCGCCATCATGGGAGGCCAACATGCTCTTACTCCGCAAACGAGCGTACGCCCGGGCAGGACTCGTTGGCAACCCGTCCGACGGTTACTTCGGAAGAACCATCTCCCTGATCGTCCGCAACTACTGGGCCGAGGTGACGCTCTACGAGTGGGATCAGGTCGAGATCGTGTTGAGCCAGGAGGATCGCAGCCGGTTCCGCACGCTTGGCGATCTGGTTGCCGACGTTCATCTGCACGGCTACTACGGCGGCATCCGGTTGGTGAAGGCCACGATCAAGAAGTTCGCCGAGTATTGCGCGCGGCTCGAACTGCGACTCCACGATCGGCCGTTCTCCATCCGATACGAGAGCAACATTCCGCGCCAAGTGGGAATGGCCGGATCGAGCGCCATCATTGTCGCCACGCTTCGCTGCCTGATGGAATTCTACGGCATCGAGATTCCGCCGCGCGTGCAGCCCTCGCTGGTCCTTTCCGTCGAAACCGACGAGTTGGGAATCGCCGCCGGACTTCAGGATCGAGTGATCCAGGTCTACGAGGGGTTGGTCTCGATGGACTTCGCACGCGACAAGATGGAGTCGGTTCAAGGGCTTGCTTGCGGAGTCTACGAACCGCTCGATCCCGCGCTCCTGCCGCCGGTCTACGTGGCCTTCAACGACGACGCCAGCGAGCCCACCGAGGTGATCCACAACAATCTCCGCGATCGGTTCCACCGCGGCGAGCCGGCGGTCATCCATGCGATGGCAGAACTGGCCGCGCTGGCGGCCGAGGCCCGTCAGGCGATCCTCGATCGCGACGCCAAGCGATTGGGCCGCTGCATCGATCGCAACTTCGATTTGCGGCGCTCGATCTGCCGTCTGGCCCAGCCGCATGTCGAGATGATCGAGACCGCGCGACGGACCGGGGCCACGGCGTCGTTCACCGGCTCGGGCGGGGCCATCGTCGGCACGTATCCCGACGAAGCCTGCTTCGATCGCCTGCAAACCGCGCTCAGCGCTCTGCACTGCCGCGTGATCCGCCCGCGAATCGCCGCCCAAGGCTCGGCGAATTGATGACCGTAGCAGGCACGGAAGTCGGGGCAAGTTCGCATTCGTTGGCCTTCCCGCCACTCGCACCACGCAAGGCGGCGTTTTCCGGGCGTTCCTCTTTCGGCATTACCCCCACAAGCCTCCCGTTGCGGAACTGCTGGGGGGAAGCAGTTGCTTGATTTCGATCGGCGATGGCCGTAGAGTAGAGGGCCTATCGGCTGTCCTCTTCAACGAAAGGATGAGTCCCGTGAGAACCACGCTGTGGATCGCCATGGCCCTGAGTGTCGCCGGTTCGCTATCGGCCGACGAGGATTGGTGTCAGTTCCGCGGGCCGACCGGAGAGGGGCACGCGAGCGCGACACATCTCCCTCGGACCTGGAATGAGAACCGCCATGTTGTCTGGACGACGGCCGTCCATGATCGCGGATGGTCTTCTCCCGTCGTCTGCAGAAATCAGATCTGGATGACGACTGCGACGCGGGACGGGCACAAGTTGTTCGCCGTCTGTGTGGATCGGGAGACGGGAAGGATCATCCACGACATTCACGTCTTTGACGTCGAACGGCCGCAGCCGATCGCCGCGGAGAATACCTACGCCACACCGACGCCGGCGATCGAGCCGGGCCGGGTCTATGTGCACTACGGCACCTACGGCACGGCCTGCCTGAATTCCGCCACGGGCACCATCGTCTGGACGCGGCGCGATCTGACCTACGACCATGAGATCGGGGCCGGGCCCTGTAGTTCTCCGTTCCTGTTGGGCAACTTGTAGATCGTGAACGTCGACGGCCGCGACGTCCAGTATCAGATCGCGCTCGACACTTCGAACGGAAAGACCGTCTGGAAAACCGACCGCTCCTTCGATTACGCTACGGTTCCCGTTAATAAGCGGAAGGCCTTCAGCATGCCGCTTCTGGTTCCCCGCGGGGCGGGGCGGCAGCTTGTCAGTCCGGCAGGCCAGGCCGTCTACGCCTACGATCCCGCCACGGGAAAGGAACTCTGGAAGGTCCGGCACAACGGCTTTTCCGCCGTCCCGCGGCCGGTTTATGGACACGGGCTCGCGTTCCTCGTCACCGACCACGATCGTCCGGAACTTTGGGCGGTCCGTGCCGACGGAACGGGCGACGTGACCGACAGCCACGTGGCATGGAAGGAGACCCGCGGCATTCCCGCACGATCGTCCCCGTTGCTGGTGGACGATCTGCTGTACGTCATCAATCATCAGGGCGTTCTCTCCTGTCTGGAGGCGAAGACCGGGGAGATTGTCTGGAAGCATCGCTTGGAGGGAAAGTATTCCGCCTCCCCAATCCACGCCGGAAACCGCATCTATTACTTCAATGAGAACGCCGCGTGCACGGTCATCAGGCCGGGACGTAAGTTCGAAGAGCTGGCGGTCAACCGGCTCAACGAGCAGCCGCTGATGGCGAGCCCGGCGGTTGCCGGCAATGCGTTCTTCATTCGAACCGAAAAGCACCTTTACCGAGTCGAGGAGACCGCGCCATGAACGCTTCCGTGTCCCGTCGCCGATTGCTCGGCCTTGCCGCCGCGGCCTCCGCCGGCACAACGATCCAGCGACACCTGGCCCTGGGTGCCGATGCGCCGCCTCCGGCCGCCAGGCCGCGCCTGGCGGTGTGTATCGACGCCCTGTTCACCAGCGTGCCTTTTGAGGATCGTCCCGCCAAAGTGAAGGCAGCGGGCGTGGATGCCTTCGAGTTTTGGGGCTGGCGGGGACGCGACATGAACCGCCTCGCCCGGATTCGCGAGGAACTCGGCATGGAGGTGATAGGCTTCGCGTGCGATACCGGCGGCCCCCTGGTCGCGCCCGGCAGCGCCAAGCGGATTGTGGCGCCGCTGAAGGACACGTTGGCGGCGGCCCGGAAACTCGGCTGCCGCGAGATCATCGCCCAGGTGGGTAATGAACTAAAGGACGTCCCCCGCGTCCAACAGCACAAGAATTGCGTCGAGGCCTTCCGCGCCGCCGCGCCGCTGTGCGAGGACGCCGGCGTGACGCTGAGCATCGAAACGCTCAACGTGCTGGTCGACCACAAGGGCTATTATCTGGCCACGTCGGAAGAGGGCTTCCGCATGGTCGATGCGGTGCAGAGCCCCCGCGTCCGCCTGCTGTTCGACATCTACCACCAGCAGATCACCGAGGGCAATCTGATTGCCAACATCACGGCCAACGTCGGCAAGATCTCCCACTTCCACGTGGCCGACGTGCCTGGCCGCCACCAGCCAGGCACCGGCGAGATCCACTACCGGAACGTCTTCCGTGCCATCGCCGCCACGGGTTTCACCGGCTTCCTCGGCCTGGAAATGTGGCCTACCGTGGACCACACGCAGGCCATCCGCGAGTCGATCTCGCTGCTGGCGGAAGCCATGGCCGAGCGGAGGTAGCGGGCGCCCGATGCCTCGGGGTTGTGGTCTCGACGGCCGGCTCTCGCGACCGGCAATAGACGGTCACGGTGCCGGCCTGCGGCCGATAGCGCGGTCCTTGGTGAATGTCCATGTTTCCCTGGAAAAGGACTTGAAGCGATGCTTTTGCGAATGATTGCGTTCCTCGAAATCTCGGTGCTGATGGCCTCCATCGCCACAGCCGCGGAGCGGCACGTCAACGTGGCCGCGCCCATCTGGGGTACGCGTGTCGAATCTTCGTCTGCTTTCTCGGACGCTCACAGCGCATGGAACCTTGTCGACGGTTCCGCGGAACGCGGACACGGATGGCTCAGCGCCGATAGCGTCCCGTTGCCGCAAGTCCTGACGTTCACCTTCACCGAACCGTTTCGGTTGACGCTCGTCCGCGTTCGCCAGGCCGAGTGGGTCGAAAACATGTATCGAACGAAACAGTTCCGGCTGGAAGCGTCGGCGGACGGAAAGTCGTTTCAGCCCGTTGCCACCGGGACACTCACGGACCGCGCGCAATCGGTGTGGGAACACTCCCTGCCAGGCCAAGACGCACGAGCGGTTCGGATCGTGGTCCTCAGTTCCTACAATCCGATTCAGACCTGCGGACTGGGCGAAGTCGAACTGATCGCCTCCCTGCCAGAGTCCCAGCGGCCGCCCTTCACCGGAGCGTCCCCGTCGCTCGACTGGCGGACCTTCCGTGGCATCTTCCGCTTGCACTTCGACCTTGATCCTGCCGCGCCGATCTGGTACTCGCGGGCGGGAGAGGGCCAGCGTTCCCCATGCGGCGAGTATCGCGGCGGCCCCTATCGATTGACC
>CAZFKF010000152.1:0-8505 GCA_964518805.1 uncultured Planctomycetaceae bacterium
TTGCAGCCGTGGGCGATGTTGGCGAAGGGGCCGCCGTGGATCACCGCGGGGTTGTTCTCCAGGGTCTGCACGAGGTTCGGCTTGAGGGCGTCCTTGAGGAGCACGGTCATGGCGCCGTGGGCCTTGAGATCGGCGGCCGTGCGCGGTTCGCGCTTGCGCGTGTAGCCGATGAGGATTCGGCCCAAGCGCTCTCGCAACTCGGGGATCGTCTCGGAGAGGCAGAAGATGGCCATCACCTCGGAGGCGACCGTGATGTCGAACCCCGACTCGCGGCAGATCGAGTTGTTCACCCCGCCCATGCCGCAGACGACGTTCCGCAGGGCCCGGTCGTTCATGTCCATCACCCGGCCCCAGGTGATGCGGCGCGGATCGAGCCTGAGGTCGTTGCTGTGGTGCATGTGGTTGTCGAGCATGGCGGCCAGGAGGTTGTGGGCCGCGCCGATGGCGTGCATGTCGCCGTTGAAGTGAAGATTGATGTCCTCCATGGGCACGACCTGGGCATAGCCGCCGCCGGCCGCCCCGCCCTTCATGCCGAAGCAAGGCCCCATCGACGGCTCGCGCAGGCACACCGTGGCCCGCTTGCCGATCCGGTTCAGCCCGTCGCACAGGCCGATGCTGGTGGTCGTCTTGCCTTCGCCCGCCGGGGTGGGCGTGATGGCCGTGACCAGGACCAGCTTGCCCGTTGGCTTGTTCGCCAGGCGTTGGTACAAGTCGAGCGAGACCTTGGCCTTCACCTTGCCGTAGTGCTCCATGTCGGCGTCGGCGATTCCGAGTTTGGTCGCGATCTGTCCGATCGGGGCCATGGTGGCGCGGCGGGCGATTTCGATGTCCGTCAGGGGGCGTGATCCGGTAGTGCTCATAGATGCGAGAGAGGTGGGAAGACAGTGGTTTAGTGAATGTGGGGTTACGCTGAGGAGGAGAAGGGAAAAGGAAGAAGTCGGGAAAAGGGGAGAGCAAGAGAGCTGCGGGTCGTCTCTATCCTTTTCCTCTTTCCCTCCCTTCTTCCCTTCGCATTTCTTCACGTCGTGTAAAACTCGCGGACCCGCATGATGGCGTCAAAGCCGGGCTGGCGGATGCAGTCTTCGAGGCATTGCATGGCGGGGTGGTCGGGCGTGAGGACCTCGTAGTTGCGTTTCACGGAGCCGATGACCATGTCGAGGCCCAGCGGCATGGCCTTGGCCAGAAACGCGCTCTCCAGCGGTCCCTTGACCGGCGAACCGTCGGGCCGCTTTGCCGGCAGCATCACCGTGAAATTGCTCAGGCCGACGGACATGTGGACACCGGCCATGTCCGGGTCGTTGTGGATCAGCGTGATGCCTTCGATGAGCCGCTTGAGGTTCCCCTCCGAGTCGCTGCCGATGGGGGCGATGCCCGGATCGAAGATGCAATCGCCGTTGGCGATCTTGGCGTTCCGCGCGGCGGCCAGCAGCGACTTGGCGGCCTCGTAAGTCTCTTCCGCGGTATGGCACGGGCGCGACGCGCCGTTTTCGATGCGCTCCGAAATCAGCAGAATCGGGCGGAAGGGCTGGATCGCCGCCAGGTCGAACATCGACACCCGCAGCGGAGAAATCGAATTCAAAATCGGCCTCTTGCCACCCGTTCGATCCAGGTCGTAGGCTTCCAGCCCGGCGCGGGCGATTTCGGGATCGGGCGTGTCGATCGAAAGCGGTTTGGCCGTTACCTGCTGGACCTTCTTCACCAGTTCGGCCATGAACTCCGGCGAGCGGGGCCCGACGTTGACGTCGATGAACGCCGCGCCCTTTTCGTCCTGGGTACGCGCCAGATCCAGGATGCCGGCAATATCGCCGGCATCGAAGAGCTTCTTGGTCGAAGGGACCGAATCGTTGATCGATTCGCCGATGATCGACAAGCCGGGAATCGCCATGGGTGTGTCACTCCTCCTAGGGATGGATTGGCATGTAGGTCGGCTCTCGGAACCGACCGGTCTGGGCTGTCTTGCTTCACTGGATCGGATCGTCAAGACCAACAAGGTCGGCTCGGAGAGCCAACCTACGGCGTGCCCTCGCTCTTCTTCTCGGCCTGCAAGCCGGCCGCTTGCCCTTGGTCGCGGCCGAAGTGGTCGCGGTCCAGATAGGTGTTGGCCCAGGCCGAGGTGTGCTTCAGCTTGGCGTCGTAGATGACGATCGGGCCATCGAACATTTGCTCCGACTGGCCGTAGTACTTCAGCCGATCGTACACCCGGGCCCAGAAGCACTCCTTGTCCAACAGCTCGCACTTGCCTTCGGCCGAGCCGCCGCACGGGCCGTTGCGCGCGTGCTTCGAGCAATGGGCCATGGGACAAAGGTAGGCGCAGTCGGGCAGGCTGCAATCGCCGCAGTCCTGGCAGCCGTAGCCCAAGTGTTTCGACTCGCGTTCCAGCCAGTACGAGAAGCGGCTGAGCCAGCCCGGCTTCTTGTCCCAGCGGGCGAAAACGCGGGTCAAGAGGCCGTAGAGTCCTCGGCCCCGGTGAAAGGCCAGATCGTGAACGCGTCGTGAAATCCGGTAATTCAGCGTGACGTGCTTCGATTTCGGCGGCGATTTGAGGGATCGCTTGTACTCGGGATTGATGCGGTCCGGGGCGCTCATGCCCGTATGCGGATCGTGCTCGAAAAAGAAGAACTCGTCCGGACGGCTGTACTGGATTTCCTTGAGGAAGTCGCGCCAGTCGTCGGGGCCGAATCGTTCGGCAAGGTCGATGATCTCAAAGAACGTTTCGGCCTTGCTGATCCCGCCCAGGTATCCGGCGGCGAATCCCAGTCCCTTGAACACGGCCAGTTGCTTGGCCGCGAATTCGCGGAAGAACGCCTTGCCCTTGTCGGGCCCTTTGGCGTACTGGTTCACCGCGTTCATCAAGGCGTCGGACACGACGCAGCCGGCCAGTTTGCCGCTGTGGAACAAGTCGGCCACGGTGCGATTCAAGAGGTACACGTTGCCGATGACCGGCGTGGAAAACCCCCGCGCGGCCAGGAACAGCTTGACCTCGTGGAACTTTCGCATGTCATATCCGAGCTGCGGAATGACCCAATCCGCGCCCATGCGGATCTTGCGCAGCAGCTTGAAGTACTGCGGCACCAGTTCGCGTTCGTGCTGTTTGAAGGGCGAGACGGCGCAGCCGATGAAGAAGTTGGTCTTGGGCAGCGTCTCGGTCGCCCCGCGTCGGCCGGGCACGCGGAGCCCCTCGTTCATCGAGCGCAACAGCGCGATCAAGGCCACCGAATCGAGGTCGAACACCGGATCGGCGACCCCTGCAAACCCTCCCGTAGGGTAGTCGCCGGTAACCGCTAGGACGTTGTCGAATCCCTCGGATGCGTAACGCCAGGCGTTCGATTCGAGGCCGTTGCGGTTCGCGTCCTTGCACGTCATGTGGACGACGATACGGGGCCGATCGGATCCTAATTGTCGGGCAAGCCAGTCGGGCGGAAGCATCGGGGCCCCGCCCGGATTGTCCGTGATCGATACCCAGCCGATCCGTGGGTCGGCCAGCAGCTTCTGTCCCATCTCCACCAACTGGTTGGAGGTGCCTGCCGGGGTGAAGCCGCGTGTCGTGACTATTTCCGCTCCATAGCAGAAGCGACTTCCCGTGAGAATCTCACGGAGCGCGAGAGGGGCACTCGATTCCATCGCAACAACGCCGGATTCCTGCGTCCCACCGATTTCGTGTTGAAGGGGCACGTGGCCCGACCCCTCCTTGGCCGGAGACCGCGTCTGGCGACGGCGCACCACGTGGTTCTCGACCGCATCCTAGGCGGCGACCAGTTTCCTGGCCAGGGCCACCGCTGTGCTGGCGTTGTCGCCGTAGCCGTCGGCGCCGATCTCGTCGGCGTACTGCTGCGTGATCGGCGCGCCGCCGATGATCACCTTGGTCTGCTGGCGGATGCCGGCTTCTTCAAGGGCCTTGATCACCGACTTCATCTGAGTCATGGTGGTTGTCAGCAGGGCCGACATCGCGACGATCGAGCCGCTTTGTTCCTTGGCGGCGTCAACGAACTTCTGCGCCGGAACGTCCACTCCCAGGTCGACCACTTGGAACCCGCCGCCTTCGAGCATGGACGCCACGAGGTTCTTGCCGATGTCGTGCAGGTCGCCTTGCACGGTGCCGATGACGACCCGACCAGCGGCCTTCGCGCCTGCCGCCGCCAGCTTCGGGGTCAGCAGTTGCAGGGCGGTTTTCATGGCCCGGGCCGCGATCAACAGTTCGGGCACAAAGTACTCGTTGCACTCGAAGCGTTTGCCGACCTCGTCCATCGCTGGAATCATGTACTTGCCCAGCAACTCGGAAGGATCGACATCGGCCGCCAGGGCCGCCTTCGTCACTTCCTCCGCCTTCTTGGCGTTGCCGGTCAAAATGGCGTCGTAGAGATCTGCAGGGTTAGACATCGACCCCTCCCGTCAAGAACCAGTTGCGTGCCTGATACAAAGCCCTTATGGTACCCGCCGCGTGCGCGCCACGCCAGCCCCGAGACGAACTCGCGCAGGGCCGTTCTTGGTCAGGTTTGTTCACACAGGCACGCACATTCCATCCCACCCAAGCGAGGTGTCTCCCGCATTCCACTCGGATGCCTTCATTCGGATGTCCGGCCTATTTGCTGCGCAAATCCAGAGACCATGTCGCCCCCCTGAAGCCTACTGCTACACGGTTGACCCATGGTGTTCGCGCAATTAGAATGATGCGGTGATCATGCGGATCGCGTGGTTACAGAACCTACCAGGACTTGCTCCAGGGACGATTGAATTGCCGAACTGCAATTCGCGCCCTGTTGTTCCCGCCTTAGTAACTGGCTGCGGTTTTTGGCTTTCTCTCCATTCCATACCTATTTGTCGGAAGGGGGTGCGTTATGACGCATACCGGAAGACGAGGTTTCACCCTCGTCGAACTCTTGGTGGTGATTGCAATCATTGGCATATTGATTGCGCTGTTGTTGCCCGCTGTGCAGGCCGCCCGCGAGGCCGCCCGGCGGTCCCAGTGCACCAATAATCTGAAGCAACTCGGGTTGGCGATGCACAACTATCACGATGTGTACGTGATGTTTCCGCGGAACTACCGGCAGGTCGGCCCAAACGCGTGGGAAGCCGTCAGTGCGCACTACGCGATCCTGGCGTACATCGAGCAGAAGCCGCTGTACGACACGGCCCAGACGTACATCAATGACTGGGGGTGGATCTACAACAACCTGACGAACACGCAACTCTCGGCCTTCCTCTGCCCGTCGTCTCCGCCCGCGCCAAAACGCGGCTCGCATCCCGACGGCTGGGACGGCCCCGGCTGCAATTACGCTTGGTCCACGGGCAGTTCGGTGTACACGGTTTGGGCGGGAAATGCTTTCAACGGATTCATGGCCTATCAAGCCGACCGGAGAATGGCCGACGTGCTCGACGGCCTTTCCAATACCCTGATGGCTTCCGAAATCCTCTCCGGGTCGGGCCAGACGGGCGGCAGCGGTCGGTTTCCCTTCGACATCTTCTATGCGGGCAATGGTCCGATCGACGCCGTCGTGAACAAAGACTTCCCGACCCAGGCCGAGTTGGATGTGATTGGCAATGCCGCCAAGAACAGCCCGCAAGGGGTTAAGACGAACAACGGCACAATGTGGGCCTGGTACGCCGCAGCACAGTCGACGCTCACGACGGCCGCTCCGCCCAACTGGCGATGGCCAAGCGCCGGCGGCGACTGCTGCCCAGGCGGCGCGCACGACTGGGACCACGGGATCATTCCGCCGCGCGCCATGCACCCCGGCGGGGTGAACGCGGCCTTGGGAGACGCCTCGGTCCGGTTCATCTCGGAAACCGTCGACTTGCTCACGTTCCAGCGGCTTGGAAACCGCGCTGACGGCCAACCACTCGGAAGCTTCTAACCAAGGAGTCGCTATGCTTCGCCGTTGCTTCTTTCTCATGGGAATTGCCGTGGTCGCAACCGTGATCGGGTGCGGCTCGACGGTTAAAGAAGAACAGATCCAGGTCAAGAAGTCGGGCACGGAAAGCGGGCTCGCGCAGGCCACCACGCTCCTTGAGCGGTACGCCAAGGGGGCGCCGATGACGAGCGAGGCCGCTTCGTTCCCGGGAATGGTCGAGCGGGTCCGCAAAGAGGATTCAGCCAAGGCGGACATCCTCGACGCGGGACTCGCCGATCTTCAGAAGGCGCCGGCCGGCGCCCGGGCTGCCAAGGCCAAAGCCCTCCTGGAGAAGTTGCAGGCCGGGAAGAAGTAACCTTCCTGCCGACACTGCCCTCGATCGTACCAGTGATCGTCTAACGGGAAGAATCGGGAACCCAATCGGTGACCGTCCCCCCGGGGCCGACGTACGCGTCGGCCCCGGGGACGTCTCGTACCCCGTGCATACCCGGCCGATAGTCCTCGGAAGCGATCGTGCGGCCGCAGATCGCTGCCACCAAACACCGGAGGATGAACAGGCTCCGCATTCGTGCCTCCTCGAGACGCACCGCTATCGCTCGCAGGAGAGGTAGTTCGGCTTCGCGTCCGGCGTGTGCGAGCAGGCGGGTTGGCACGACTGCGGCTCTTGGGTCTCGCAACACGGCACGGCTTTGACGGCAGCCGCCTCGCATTGACCGATCACGTGGCCGACGGCCGCCGCGGGCAGGACGATGCCCGTGCCTACGACTCCGGACAATGAATGACTCGCGTCGATGGCGTATGCCGGCCGCAGGGTGCGATAGCCTTGCTTGATCTCTTCGGTCGTGCCGTTGGCTTCGAGATAGCCGATGGCATCAGCCGATGCCTGCGACACATGCCAGACTCCCACGACGGGAAGGCCATGGGCCAACGCGTACAGGCCCTTGTACTCTCTCTGCGCGTAGTCCTTAGCGTATCCGCCTTCGTAAAGCGCGAGCGCCGGGATGTCGGAGTAGATTGAGATCGTATTCGTAAAAGGGTTATATCCGTCGCCGCCGAAGACGCGTCCCGGGAGAAGCGTGTAGCCCACGCACGAGAACGTGCCGAACGTGTAGCGAATCGGCCAGCCGACCGACTTGTTGTCGACCAGACGTCGCCATTCGCCGCCTGGATCGTACTCGTTGATCCGCACCTTGACCTTGTCCAAGCCGTTGGCGGTCAGGTATTGCTCGACCGCAGCCTCGGTTTCCGGCGAGACGTCGTGGTTGCTTACGCGGTGGTCGAGCATGAGGATCTTTGACGGGATACCCACCACCCAGCCCACGGTGTCTATCACGGGGGCCCGTCGCCCCCGCTCGACCTGGGATTCCCCGGGGCACAGGCAGGCGTCGGAGCCGGTGTGATACTCGCTGCCACACCTATACTGGGGAGCAGTGCACCCGCTGCTGACAATTGCGAGGAACACGCCGAGGAGACTCCATCCGAACGCAACACCTTGACCGCGTAAGGTTTGCGCCACATCAACTCTCCCTGGACCAAGACGGCAACCTGACGCGCGGAGGCTATCCCCGGGACAGCCCTGCGGCAATACCGCTTTTATCGACAAATGCCATGCTCTTGATTCATGCGGACAGAGTCGAATGGACCTGATAGGTGGATGTGACCAATGATGCAAAACGACTGCATCGTTGCGACACCCGGTAGCGTTCGGGCGCTGTTCAGACAACGGCCCGCCATAATGCCAAACCGGCTGCCGTTCGTAGTGCGGGCTTCCGCCCGTTTCTAAGTCGCAACCGAGCCGGAAGGCGGGCTGAAGCATAACCTACGGAGTTCTTCGTCGCCCTGCTCCCTCAGCCGATCGCCTTGGCTGCGACGGCTTTCATCTTTTCCAATCCCGTGCGGGCCACCGCCAGCGGGTCTTCTTGCCACAGCTTGCGGTTGAACAGTTCCAGCGAGAGCATGCCGCGGAAGCCAGCGGCGTGCAGATCGCGTAGGATCTGTACGGTCGGGGCCACGCCGTCGCCGGGATAGATGCGTTCGGCGTCGGTGATCTTGTCGCGCGGCGGATCGGCCGGATAGTCGTTCATGTGCAGCACGTGCATCGCCGCGCCGTTGAACATCCGCAATCCGGCGAAGTCGGACCCGCCGCGGTAGATGTGGAAGATATCCAGCAGGGCACAGGCATCCGGGTGTGCGGCCTCGGTGATGACGTATGCCGCTTCGCCGAGCCGGCAGAGCGTCTTCGCGCCGCCCCACAGTTCCAGTTGCGGCACGACGCCCATCTGCCGGCCCAGGTCCAGGAGCTTTTGGTACCGATCGGCGACTTTCGCCAGTGCCATGGGCGTCTGGTAGGCTCCGACCGGCGGGGCGGCGATCCGCTTGCCGCCAATCTGGGCCACGAGGTCCATGTCGTGTTTCATGGCCTCCAGTCCTTTGGCGCGTTTGGCGTCGTCGTCGTTGATCCAATCGGCGAAGCCGATGGCGTCTTCGACCGAGAGGCCCAGGTCGGCGATGCGTTTCTTCATGTCCGGCAACGAGCCACCCTTCTTCGCATACTCATCGATCTTTCCGACCCAGGGCTCGAAACCGCGGTACCCGGCCTTGGCAGCGATCTCGGCCTCCTCTTTCAGCCAGCGTTTCTGGCCCCAGATGGTCGCCG
>CAZFKF010000153.1:0-8487 GCA_964518805.1 uncultured Planctomycetaceae bacterium
GTCCGCATCAACCAGTGGCACAAGCGACAGCAGGAAATCGTCCGCCGCCGCGACCGCGACGGCGAGGTCTTCCTGCGCCTGTTCGTTGCGCCCGACGGGATCACGCGGGTCCGGTTCGTTGAGCCATCCCAGGTCTCGACCCCGCCGCGTCTGGCCAACGACGCCTCGGCCAGCTTCGGCATCCAGACCGATGCCGAGGACGTCGAGACCGTGCGCGGCTACTACATCGACGGCCGGCTCGTCGATGCCCTCTTGATCCAGCACCGCAAGGCCAATGTGGACGCCAACGTGAAGCGCGGCCTGCCGCTGTACTATCCCGTGCGCAAGAACCTCCGCCGGGCCGAGAAGCTCCTCCGCAACATGAGCGTGGTGGCCGGAATCCAATCGGCCATCGCCATCATCCGCAAGCACAGCGCGGGCACGCGGGGCACCGTGCAGCAGTTCGTCCAGGGGCAGGCCGACGCCAGCCTGACCGCGCCCGGCTCGGGCCGCACGAGCCACTTCCAGCGCTACGCGCCGGGCACGATCGTCGACGCCTTCGCCGGCACCGAATACCAGTTCCCAGCCGCCTCGATCGACGCGGCCCGCTACGTGGTCGTGCTCCAGGCCGAACTGCGGGCCATTGCCGCCCGGCTGGTGATGCCCGAGTTCATGCTCACCAGCGACGCCTCGAACGCCAACTACGCCTCGACCATGGTGGCCGAAGGCCCGGCCGTGCGCATGTTCGAGCGTTTGCAGCACGAGATGCTCGAAGACGACCTGGACCTGCTGGCCCGCGTCGTTCGCGCAGCCGCCGACGCTGGCCGCCTGCCGCGCGAAGCACTCACCGCGGTGGACCTCGAAGGCACCCCACCCTCGCTCGCCGTGCGCGACCGCCTCAAGGAGGCCCAGGCCGACCAGATCCTCGTGCGCAACGGGGCCATGTCGCCCCAAACCATGGCCCTGCGCCACGGGCTCAATCCCCGCACGGAACTGCGACCGAACGATCTGCCCGACGCATCATCCGGAAGGTAAACGCCTAATAGTTCCCGCTCCAACATCATGACTCTCCTGCGTGGACTCCGACCTTTGTGTTGTCATCGCCTTGGCGTCTCTCTATGATCGAGGCTCGCCGTGGGGCTCCTCGAATCCTCCAGGCCGGGAAGGGTCGCGAACGTGGACAATCGTCGATGGATTGCGTGGGATCGTCTGATGCGGGCCTCGCACCTGTACACGGGCATGTTCCTCGTGCCGTGGATGATGGTCTATGCGGTGAGCGCGTTCTGTTTGAATCACAGCGGGTGGTTCCTGGAGAAGTCGCAGCCCGCTCAGAAGTGGGAAAACGACCGCGAGATCGACTTCGCGCCGGACGCTTCCTTTCCATCGGAAGCCGAGGGGCAGGCCGTCGCGGTGCTCGCGGCCCTGGACCTCGAAGGGCCCTATCGCATCATGGGCGTCCCCGACGCCAATCAGCTTACGCTGCTGCGATTCTGCGCGACGGGCCATTATCGGGTCACGTGGCAACGGCCGCGCGGGCGCGTGGTCGTCGACCGCCTCAAGCCCGCCACGTTCTATGCCCTGGTCAACAACCTGCACTTCGTCATGGGAAACGGCCAGTCGTCTTGGATCACGTCGGTATGGGCCCTGGTGGTCGATGCGGTGACCGTGTCGACCGTCCTGTGGGTCGTCAGCGGCGTCTATATCTGGGCCCGGCGGCCGCGAAAACGTCTGGCCGGCGGCCTATGCCTGGGCGCGGGGTGCGCGCTGTTCGGAGTGCTCGTGGTCCTGCTTTGCCGCTGAGGCGATGACGCTGGGAGTCGGCGAGCGAAGGCATTATACTCTCCGTACTGCCCGTGCTTGGGACGAGACGCCCCACGCCGCGGTCCCTCCAGATCATCCCGGACGTAGAGGACTCGATGCTCACCCGCAAATGGCTTTCCGCGATCGTTCTCGCCCTCCTTCAAGGCGTCGTCTGCGCCGAGGAGCGGCCGCTCTTGCCGCGCAGCCACGTGCTGTTTTCCACGGACTTTGAAGGTCCCGACGCCCTCAAGGGATGGTCTGGCAAAGCGGGCCTGGAGCCCGGCTTCGAGGGCGGGCAGGCCCTGTGCATCGAGCGCCCGGCCGGCTCGCCGGAAGGCTCGTCCACGGTGCAGTTCACGCTGCCGGTCGAAACGATGCGCGGCTACCTGGTCAACTTCTCGGCCACGATCCGCGCCGAGAACGTCAGCGCCAAGCCGCAGCCGTGGAACGGGGTGAAGTTCATGGCCCCCATCGTGGCCGAGGACGGCCCGTCGTGGCCGGCGGCCGAGACGCCCGTGGGCACGTTCGGTTGGAAACGGTTCTCGTTCGCCGCCCGAGTGCCCAACGACGCCAAGTCGATTTCCCTCTGCCTGGGGCTGGAACTGGTGACGGGCAAGGCGTGGTTCGACAACGTCCGCGTCAGCGTGGGCAAGCCGCCGATCGTGGTCAAGCCCCGCTCCGTGATCGGGCCGGTGTACAAGGGGCACGACCTGCCGCGGCTTCGCGGGGCCATGGTCAGCCCCGAAATCGACGAAGCGAGCCTTCGCCTGTTCGGCCAGGAGTGGAAGGCCAACCTCATCCGCTGGCAGTTGATTCGCCGCGGACGCATCGCCGATCCCTTGGACCTCGACGCCTACAACCAGTGGCTCCGATCGGCCCTAGCCCAGTTCGACGCCGCGCTGCCGCTGTGCGAGAAGTACGGTCTGCGGGTCGTGCTCGATCTGCACTCGCCGCCGGGCGGGCAGTCGACCAGCGGCGGCTATGCGGGCTCCGACCACGGCCTGTTCACCAACGCCGCCTGCCAAGAGCGGTTTGTCGCGCTTTGGGAGGAGATCGCGCGGAAATACCGCAACGCGAAGGCCATCTGGGGATACGACCTGGCCAACGAACCGGTCGAGGACGTCATCGAAGAGGGCCTCGCCGATTGGCAGGAACTCGCCCAGCGCACGGCCAAAGCGATCCGGGCCATCGACCCGAAACGAACGATCATCGTCGAGCCGGCCAATTGGGGAAGCCCCGACGGGCTGAAGGACTTCCAGCCGCTCGATGTCCCCAACGTCGTCTACAGCGTCCACATGTACGTGCCCGGCGCCTTCACCCACCAGGGCGTCCACGGCGGCAACCGGCGGTACGTTTATCCGGGCGAGATCGAGGGCAAGCGGTGGGACAAGGCAGCACTCGAAGCCGCTCTCAAGCCGGCCATCGACTTCCAGAAGGCCTACGGCGTACACATCTACCTTGGCGAGTTCAGCGCAATCCGCTGGGCACCCGACCACAGCGCCTGCCGCTACTTGCGCGACCTGATCGAGATCTTCGAGGCCCACGACTGGGACTGGACCTACCACGCCTTCCGCGAATGGGACGGCTGGAGCGTGGAGCACGGCCCCGATCCCAAGGACCATCGCCCGAGCCCCACGCCCACCGACCGCCAGCGCCTGCTGCGAAGCTGGTTTGACAAGAACGCCGCGCCCGGCAAGTCGGGCCCTGCCGACACGCTCCAGCCAGCCGGGAAATCGAGCGACGCTCGGGAACAGTGAACTGTGGTATCGAACCGGCCTTGGACTGGCCGGCAAAGATCCCCGCGACGCCAATCCAAGAGTGTCAAACAATACCACCCACCGGGGTGGTTTTCGGGTGTCTGCTACGGTCGACGGCTTCCGCCGGGAGCTTCCGCAGGCTCTTGGGCCGCAAGGTGAACGAGGCAACAAGTCGTCCGGCGGCCGCCGGGTTGCGCTGCCCTGAGCCCCAAACCAAAAAAACTTGGGCACGAAATGGGTGAGAGATGTTGACGGGACACCGTTTTCCAGCATAGTTTAGGGGGAGCGCCGCTGCCGCGGCCAAGAGGCGGAAGACCGCCTCTCTCACCCTCTTGGAAGCACCCCCACGAATCCTCGATCCGGCAACTTCTCTATGCAGGCCGATAGGGCTTACGAGCTCGGCGTTGGCTACCTGGATAGCCAAGAGTATGAAATGGCGTTGATCGCCTTTGGCGAGGCAATCCGCCTGGACCCCCAGATGGCGCAGGCCTTCAACGGGCGGTCCGTTGTTCTTGGGATCAAAGGCGAGTTCCAGAAGGCCCTCGCAGACGTGGCCGAGGCGCTGCGTCTCGACCCTTGGGAACCCGAGTATTACCGCACCCGCAGCTTTGTCCACGAACAACTGGGCGACAAAGCCAGCGCTGCCGAGGACCTGGAGAAGGCCGATCAATTGGCGGCCCAATGGGCAGCCCGTGCGGAAGTGGGCTAGAGATAGCCGGCGTAAGTTCTCGGCCTTGGTCCCTCATCCGAATGCGGCGGTCGTCGATGGCGGTTCGCCTTGCGACGGCGGCCTTTCCCAAGAAGCAACGCAAGCCCAAAGGTTGCTGCCCCTGGGCTTGCGGATGTCTCACGCTTGGATTACGAACCGGTCGGGTGCCGCGTTCCCTGTCACATGCCTTACGGGGTGATCGCACGGAGCAGGTTCCGGATCGGCTGGCCTTCGACATAGACCTTGGGATGAACCCAAATCTTCGGGCCGGCTGCCACTGGCGCTGTCGGCACGTAGTTGTTCGCCACCGGAGCATAGGTTACGTACGTCCGCGCCGGATAGCGGGCCACCACGGGCACGTACGGCACCGCCGGGCTCGCATAGCGGGCCGTTGCCGGAACATACGTCGCCGTCGGCACATAATTTGCCACCGGAGCATAGGCCGCCGTTGGGGCGTAAGCCACGGTCGGGGCGTAGGACGCCGCCGCCGGATACGTTGCCGGAACCGGGTAGCCCGGGGCGGCATAGCTCGGGGCCGGAGCATAATTCACCGTCGGGGCGGCGTACACGGTCGGTGCCTGCGGAGACTCCGCGGGCTCCCAGCGGGTCGAGACCGTCGTGTTCGTGCTCACCGTCGGCCCGTAATTGACCATCGCCGGGGCCTCGCCGGCCGCCACCGGCTGGTACGCTTGCCGTTGGACCGGATTCCATTGGACATACACTTGGCCTTTGGCCGGCATCGCGTAGGCCGCCATCAGGGCCACAATCCCACACGCGCCAACAACTCGTCTCATGGCTTCGCTCCTTCTTGCTTCTCCCAGTTCAGCTTCTTGTTTCCCGTCTCAACGTTGGGAGGAGAATGCAAGCCACGTGCCGAACGGATCGCGAACCCGTTTCCAGGGCGACGAACCTGGAACGCCCTTCCCGTCAGGAAGCGAGGCACGGCGTCCTAAGTCATTATGCCACCGAAGGATCGGGTGGAAGTGCGTGGTTGGGCCTGGAGGCCGCAATCCCGAACACACAGTCATCGCGACGTGTACATCCTGTCACTGAACCCAAAAGCGCCGCACAGAGGAGACGCGCGGACAGATCATTCAGATGACAGGTCTGAAAGAATTACAAACCTGCGTCTATTCAGCGGAATGAAGTGATCGGAAGAAAACGAAGAAGGGGGAATGAAATGGTAGAATGGGAAAATACGGAAAAAGGCTTGCGTTTGACGCAAACCACATGAAGCCGGCCTTGATCTTTTCCCCACTTTTCCCCTTTTTTCCTTGTCTTCCCCTCCCTTCTTCCTTTTCTTCCCGGCATCCCATTTGATCCGCCGACGCATTCTCCTTCGGCTCTAGGGACCTCGATCTACTTTGTAGTCGGTATGGTGAATACCTCGATCAGGCAGCAAGTGCTGAACTTTGGGAGTTGGACGCGGAGGACGTCATTCTCTTTCTTCGACTGGCATAGCGCTGGCCTCAGGTCGGCGAGAACTCGCACCTCGCCTTGGGGAATATCGCGTGCGATGAGTTCGTTGCCTTCGGGCGACTGGTTGCCCATCGATACCAGGTAGAGCAGTTGACGGTCGTTGCCTGCCCATCGCACACAGCGGAGGTTCGCGTCTTCGACGCGAAGTGCCACGGCGGTCTGCACGCGGCTTTGCTCTCTGACGCGGCGGAGGCTCTGGGTGGCCTTGGCCAGGGCGGCCTGGGTTTCCGGGGTGTCGGAGCGCCAGAGGAACAGCGGCGGGGTGTTGCCCGCGTGGGTGTCGCGTTTCATCGAGCCGGCGACGGCCCGGCCGTCGTCGGGCACTTCAACCCGCTTGACGGCTTTGCGCGCCTGGTCCGGAATGGGACGTCCGTACTCGTCGAACCGTCCGAATCGGTCCGTGGTGACCAGCAGGCCCCCTTGCTCGCCGTAGGCTTTGAAGGCCAGCATTGCTGGCCGAGGCAGACGAGGGCAGTCGGGCACGACCACGTACGAGTATTGGGCAAGCACGGCGGGGTTGAGTTCCAGTTCCCGCAAGGTGACCACGTCGAACGTCTCCTGGACCGCCTCCAGGGTCTTGTACCAGCCCATGAAACTGCGAAAGTGGTTCTTGCCCTCCGGACTGTCCATTGCCGACATGGGCATCATCGTGTGGACGAGGGCTGCCGCCGGCTTGACCTTCAGGCCGCGGGTGCGCCGGATACCTTCGCGTGCCATCGTCACCATGCGGTGATTGCCCTCCGCCCCGAATGCCGGCCAGAAGCTGTAGTCCTGCACGAAGGTCAGATGCCACCCGCAGTACACGATGCCCCCGGCCCCGTGCGCGATCACGGACTGGGTGGCCTTCTCCATCGCCGGCAGCCCGCTGTGTATTCCGGAGGTGAAGTCCACCAGATCGACGACCCACATCGGCTTGCCGTACTTGCGCACCACGTCCAGGCAGCACGTTGCCCGATACGGGTCGCCGTCGGCTGAGCAGAGTTGCATGCCCAGGACGTCGACGTCCTTGCCCCGCCGGGCCACTTCGTCCGGGGCGATGGCGACCTGCTGGGTGTAGTCCCACTCGGCCGGAAAGGCGAACGAATAGGTTAGATACGAGACCGTGGTCCTGGCCGGATCGAACCGTTTGAAGAGGGCGGACATCTGATTGACGTAATCGGCGGCGGTCTCGTACCAATAGATCGCCCAGTCGTAAACGGCGGCGTGATCGTTGGCGAATCCGCGAGCGGCGGCGTCCAGCGCTTTCACGCGGAGGCAGACACAGGCGGAGCCATTTCGGCCCCCTTGTTTCTGATAAGACGACTCGACGTTCTTACCGCCGGTCCAATTCTGGAACGCCCAACCGTCGGGCGCTTGGGCGCCGGCCTCGAAGCCGCCGTTGGCGGCGAGGTTGGCGTCTTGGTCCTTCTCGACGAACCGGACGTCGTCGAACGCGACGCTGCCAGTGCCCGCGAACTTCAACAGCGGCCAGGCGCGCCCGGCCTCCTTGGGGGCCACGGCTTGGACCAAGAGTTGCTTCCAGGGGCCGTCCGGTTTGATTTCGGGGCTGGGGTCGATGCGGATCGGCGGCCCGCCCGCCTTGGCCACCCAGGCGAGTTCCAGGTAAGCCCCGCGGCCCGTGACCTGCTCGCCCTTCACCCAGGCCGAGAACGTGTAGCTGCGTCCGGGCGTGACGGCGACCACTCCGTTCCGGCCCGGGACGGCCGCGGGATCAGTGGCCTGCGGCGCGCTCCACGAGCAATCCTGGTATCCATTGTCCAAAGAAACGGGGCACAGCAGGTCGGTCCCGTTGAGATTGCCGACGGAGTCCAAGCGGGGCGCAGCCACGTCGTCGAACGAGCGATACTTGGAGTCCCAGGCCTGATTCAGTCTGTCGATGGCGCCGTAGCGCCGGCTGAGCCACTGGCGGAAGCGGGCCACGTCGGCCGGGTGGTAACGGACGGCGTAGGGAAACCACCATTCGGCCCCGGGATGGATATACTCGACCGTCTTTGCGTCGGGGTGCTTCTTGAGATGCTCGACGACCCGCTGGACGAGTTGCTCCTGGGATCGCCGAAACACCGGCGATTCGGTGGAGGGAATCGAGCCCTCGGCGCCGGAGCCATTGCGGACCAACTCGCCGGCCGTCTTGGCCTTGGCCACAAGCCACGGCGGGGTGAACAGCGGATTCAACTCGCTGATGATCGACAGCGGCAGCTTGTGTCTGGCGGCATACTGAATCTGCTGGTCGAGGACCGCAAAGTTGTATTCGTTCTCCTTCGGGTTCATCGAGAACCCTCCGGCGATGCAGGTCAAGAGCGACGCCCCGATCTTCGGCATGCCATCGGCCATGCCCACGTCCACCGAGGGATAAGCGTTGAAGAACCCCACCGGCGGCTCCGGCGTCTCGCCCCGGGCGTGCGCGGCGAAGCAGAGAAGAAAAAGTCCGATCGGTGCGGTTAACGCTCTTGTCATGGAAGTCCTTTGCGGCCCGCTTGAGTTGGTCTGCGCGGACGATTATTCTGATGCTTCGAGACTGGCGACGCAAGCTTTGGTCTGGCGGGTTGTTCCGGTTCTGCTTGGCAGGAAGGCGCACTTCACCATGAATCACGTCGAACGCTTTCGCGCCGTGATGAACGGCCAGGCGGTGGACCGCTTGCCGATGTGGGAATGGGCGATGTGGTGGGACGAGACCATCGCCCGATGGAAGACCGAGGGCCTGCCCGCCGAACTGGAGTCGGTCTTCGACATCGCCCAGTACTTCGGCCTGGACCCCTACCAGCA
>CAZFKF010000154.1:0-8473 GCA_964518805.1 uncultured Planctomycetaceae bacterium
GGTGTTCCCAAACGGTCAAAGCGTCGAACAGCCGGGGATCGTCGGGCACGAGGGCCAATTGCTGTTTGGCCGCCACCGGGGCGTCGACGATGTCGTGCCCGCCGATCGAAAGCCTTCCGGACGTGGGCCGCAGGATTCCGGCCATGGCCCGCAACGTGGTCGTCTTGCCCGCCCCGTTGGGGCCGAGCATCCCCAGGATCGACCCGGCGGCAACCTCGAACGAAAGATCCTGCACCGCCAGCGTTTCGCCGTAGCTCTTGGAAAGGCCGGTTACGGAAATCATGCCAGTCCCGACTCTGAATGGATTCGATAAAAACCCCGCGCAGCCTGCTCCCAACGGCCGCCAGCCGCCATTGTATCATTCGCGTTGACTTGGCACATCTTGGGCATACATCGGCGTCATCGCCTACTCGCCGACGGTCTCCGGACTGCTGACGGGGGCCATGACCCGGGAGCGGATCGCGGGCCTTGCCGCCGGCGGCTGGCGCAGGAGATCCTCCGAGGGGGACGCGGAGAACACGGAGGACGGAGGTCGCGATCCCGTTTCGCGGTCTTCTTTCTTCGTACCAGCGTGGTAAGATGGAGCACGCCATGGACCTTCCTTAGGAGGATTGCGACATGCAACTGGGGCTGAGCAATTCGCGGCAACTCGTCGCTATCGTCATTCTGTGCCACGCCTGGTTGGCGACGTTGCGGCCGGGCCAAACCGCGGAGCCAACCGCGGCCGCGATGAACGAGGCCCTGCGGTGGAGCACGGCGAAGTTCCGCGGCGTGGTGCAAAGCGCGTCGAAGGCGCCGTCGAGCCCGGTCGTGCTGACGAACCTCACCACCGAGCCGCCGTTCTCGTTCACTTATGACGGCAAATCCTCGCTCGATCTTCGCCGGCAGCCGGTTCGCACCGCCCGTGCACTCGACGATCATCGCACCGAGCACACGTTGACCTACACAGACAACGGGACAGGCTTGCAGGTCCGCTGTGTGGCGATCGAGTATCGCGATTTCCCGGCGGTGGAATGGACGGTGTATTTCAAGAACGCCGGCACAAGCAGCACGCCGATTCTGGAGAGCATTCAAGGGCTGGATGTTCTTTTTCAGCGACGCGCCGACGGCGAGTTCGTCCTCCATGGAATCCAGGGAGACTTCTGCACCGCCGACAGCTTCGAGCCCTATCGGCGAACGCTTGCGCCCAACAGCGTGGCGAAGTTCGCGCCGCCGGCCTCGGGGAAATCGAGCGACGGGCCGCTGGGGTGGCCGTACTACAATCTCCAACTGCCCGGCGGTGGCGTGATCTTGGCCGTGGGCTGGCCGGGACAATGGTCGAGTTGCTTCACGCGCGACGGCGCGGCCGGCCTGCGCATCCAGGCCGGGCAGGAACTCACTCGCCTGCGTCTGAAACCCGGCGAAGAGATCCGGACTCCGCTGATCGCCCTGTTGTTCTGGCAAGGAACGGACGTGGTGCCATCGCAGAACCTGTGGCGGCGATGGTACGTCGCGCACACGATGCCGAGAGTCGGCGGGAAGCCGCAACCGGCCGTGGCCCAGATCCAGGTCGGGGGCGCCGAACGCGACATCGCCTATGTCCAGAAGTTCCTCGACGCCGGCATCCACGTGGACCTCTGTTGGCGCGATGCGGGCAGCACGGCCGACGCCACCTGGTTCCCAGCCGGAACGGGCCCCTTCCACGAACCCGGCCTGGCCTGGCTCAACTCCGGAACGTGGGATATCGACCCGGCCAAGTACCCGAAGGGTTTCAGACCGTTTACCGACTGGATTCACGCCCGCGGCATGCAGTTCGTTCTGTGGTTCGAGCCGGAGCGGGTAGGCGACCCCGCATCCTGGTTGGGCAAGAATCACCCCGAATGGCTCCTGCCGGGCACCTCGCACGGCGCCCTGTTGGACGAGGGCAATCCCGCGGCCCGCAACTGGCTCATCGAGCACGTGAGCGGCTTGATCCGGACGCAGGGAATCGATTGGTATCGCGAAGACATGAACGGCGTCGGGCCGTTGCCCGCCTGGCGCCGGCACGATGCCCCGGATCGGCTGGGAATGACGGAGAACCTTTACGTCCAGGGGCACCTGGCTTTCTGGGACGAGCTGCGCCGCCGCCACCCCGGTCTGCGCATCGACTCCTGCGCATCCGGCGGACGCCGAAACGATCTGGAGACCATGCGGCGGGCCGTGCCGCTTCTGCGCAGCGACTTCCAGTTTGCGGACATGCCGGGCGTTGTCGAAGGCAACCAGGGGCACACCTACGGCCTGTCGTTCTGGCTGCCGTTCCAGGGCACGGGCTGCTACCTCGACGAGCCCTATGCGTATCGCAGCTTCTATCTGCCCTCGTTTGGCATGGGCGCGCTGACGGAGAAGAACGCGGCCGCCCAGCGAAAAGCCTACGCCGAATGCCGCCTGGTCGCGCCGCTGATGCTGGCCGACTACTACCCCCTCACCCCCTACAGCCGCGACCTGACCCGCTGGATCGCCTGGCAGTTCAACCGGCCGGAACAAGGCGACGGCGTGGTCCAGGCCTTCCGGCGGCCGAAGAACGCCGAGAAAGCGGTCCGCTTCCGCCTGCGCGGACTCGATCCCGACGCCCGCTACGCGGTGACGAATCTCGATTCCGGCGCGTCGCAGACCCTCGCCGGGCGCGAGTTGCTGGACAACGGACTGGCCGTGTCGATCGCCACCCAACCCGGCTCGGCGGTCGTCCTCTATAGAAAGCAATGACGTCCTTTGCGCGAGGGCGACGGCTGGGCGTAGGACGATAGTCCCTTCCCTCACTTTCGTCCAGCCGCTATAACTCAACAGGGCTCAAGAACGAACACCGCGTTGCCGCGGATTCTCCGCGAGCGCGCCCAATGTTGCCGGCAACCGGAGCGGAACTCATGGCCAAGTCGCGATTGACGATTCCCCTGCTCTGTCGTGAAGCAGCCGAGTTTGCTGGATCCATCTCCGCTTACCCAGAGCCGACACTTTACGGCGTTACCGACGGCAAGGCTGTGGGCACCTATCTGGAGCACAAGCTCCGTGCTCACTTGGAGGCGAGTTACAGGTTTGCTCCGAGCAATTCGGCTTCGGGCATTGACTTTCCCGACCTCCAAGTTGATTTGAAAGTCACGGCCATCACGCAGTCGTCGTGCCCCTTCAAGTCGGCGCGACAGAAGATTTTCGGTCTCGGCTACTCGTTACTGGTCTTCGTGTACGACAAGAAAGATGACCCCAAAACCACGACGGCGACGTTGAATATTCTGCATACGATCTTCGTCGAAGCAAGGCGCACCGGCGACTTCACCATGACCAGGCTGATTCGGCAGCACTTGGACGCGCGATGCAATGCGGAAGACCTCATCGGCTTGATGCGCGACAGGAACCTTCCGATCGACGAGATTGAAGCCAAGAGCATCGCTGAGGAGCTTCTGAAGAAACCGTGTGAGCAGGGGTACCTCACCATTTCCAACGCTTTACAGTGGCGGCTTCAGTACACGAGGGTGATTGAAGAAGCGGGCAGGACGGACGGAATCCTGAGACTAAGGTAATTGCTGTACATGGCCAAGAGCAAGAAGGTCGCCGAGTACGGTGACTTCCAGACGCCCACGGGGCTCGCACATAAGGTGTGTACGCTCCTGGCGAAGACCGGGCTTCAGCCGGCCTCGCTCCTCGAACCGACGTGCGGCCTCGGTAACTTCTTGTTTGCCGGCCTGGATCAGTTTCAGGGCGTTCAGGCGGCGATCGGCGCGGAGATCAATCCTTACCATGTGGAGCAGGCCGAGACGACATTGCGCCATCGCGGGAAAGACGACAGGGTGAGGCTCGTGGAGGCGGATTTTTTCGTGACCGATTGGAAGACCGTGATTCGCGAGCTTCCAAGGCCGACCTTGGTGCTGGGAAACCTGCCGTGGGTCACGAACGCCCATCTTGGCACACTGAAGAGCCAAAACCTCCCAGTTAAGTCGAATTTCCAGAACCACAATGGATTCGATGCCATTACCGGCAAGTCGAACTTCGACATCTCTGAATGGATGCTCATTCGATTGATGGAAGCCATGGACGGCGAGCGGGGAGACTTGGCGATCTTGTGCAAGTCGGCGGTGGCCCGCAAAGTGCTTTGCCATGCGTGGAAAAACGGCATCGCTCTCGATCGATCGGACGTCTATCGGATCGACGCCGAGCGGCACTTCGACGCGGCCGTTGACGCGGCCCTATTGGTTGCACATTTCGAGCCGGGGGCCCGTGGCTCTAAGGCGACCGTATATCGAGACCTTGCGGACGAGAGGCCGGAGAGCGTCTTCGGCTACCAGGACGGCATGTTGCTCGCCGACATCCCGGCCTATCAACGCTGGAAACACCTCTGCGGCGAAGGAAAGGCAAACTGGCGTTCGGGGGTCAAGCACGACTGTTCCAGGGTCATGGAGCTGATCCGCGAAGGCGGGAAGTATCGTAACGGCCTTGGGGAACTCGTGGATCTCGAGGAACTCTATGTCTTTCCGATGTTGAAAAGTTCGGATGTAGCCAGCGGCGCGCCTCGCAATGGGAATCGCTGGATGCTCGTCACCCAGAAGACGATAGGCGAAGACACTGCTGCGATACGCACAACAGCCCCAAGAACCTGGGCCTACCTCAACGCGCATGCCGATCTGCTCGGAAAGCGTGCCAGTTCCATCTATCGCAAGCGCCCGGCCTTCTCGGTGTTTGGCGTTGGCGAGTACACCTTTGCGCCTTGGAAAGTGGCCATCAGCGGTTTCTACAAGAAGCTGGCGTTCACGGTGGTTGGCCCGGTTGGCGGCAAGCCCGTTGTCTTCGACGACACGTCCTACTTCCTTCCCTTTCCAACGCGGCGCCAAGCGGAGTTGGCGGCGAGACTCCTAAGATCGACTGAAGTGCATTCGTTCTACAGCGCCTTCGTCTTCTGGGACAGCAAGCGTCCGATTACGGCCGATCTCTTACGGCGTCTGGACCTGCGGCAACTGGCCAGACAACTTGGATCGGAAGAGGAGTACCTTGCCTGTCTCGGATCTCAAGGAGAGGATCGCCCGTCCGCCGAGGTCTCAGTTCAACGCGAGTTCTGGACCTGAAGAAGCCGGGGCATGAACGGCGGGTGCCGGAACCCCGCGGCGCTTTGCCTGCGGCGCGCCGCGGAAGCACGCGCGTCTCAAAGCCAGGACGGTCACGTCGTCCTTCAGGTCGCCCTGGCTGAAGGCGGCAACCGCATTGACCACGGCTTCGCAGGCCGAGGCCGGGGTGACGGAGGCGATCTCCGGCAGCAGTCGTTCCAGACGCTCTTCGCCGAACAGTTCGCCGCTTGCGCCGTTGGCTTCCGTCACGCCGTCGGTGAAGGCGAAGAGCAACTCGTCGGGCTCGATGCGGCAGCAGGTGTCCTGGAACGTCGCGTCCGGAAAGACGGCGACCAGCGGGCCAGTGGGCTCCAGCGTTTCCCAAGGGCCGGCGCCGCGCACCAGATACGGCGGATTGTGCCCCGCATTGGCGTACACCAGTTCACCCGTCTCGACGTCGTAGTGGCCGAAGAACGCGCTTAGGAACATGCCGCGATCGTTCTCTTCGGCGAGGCAGCGATTGAGGTCGCCGAGGGTCTGGGCGGGCGTTCTGTCGGGCTTGGCGAAGTCCCGGAGCTTGGTCCGGGCCACGGCCATGTACATCGCCGCCGGAACCCCCTTCCCGGACACGTCGGCCATGACCACGGCCAGCCTCCGCTCGTCCACGAAGAAGAAGTCGAAGAAGTCTCCCGCGACCAGCCTGGCCGGTGCGTTGAGCGCGTGCAGCGAAAACCCTCTCTCGTGCTCCGGCGGCAGCATGCGCGGCAACAGCGACGCCTGGATCTCTCGGGCGGCCCGCAATTCCCCCTCGACCTCTCTGCGGGACGATTCTTCGCGGATCCGCCCCTCGATGTTCTCTTTGAGCTCCGTCACCATTGCGTTGAAGCGCCGGGCA
This sequence comes from uncultured Planctomycetaceae bacterium, assembly GCA_964518805.1. Lineage (GTDB taxonomy): Bacteria > Planctomycetota > Planctomycetia > Pirellulales > Thermoguttaceae > CALFBP01. The sequence goes on from CAZFKF010000154.1 coordinate 5,941, forward strand.
AGCCGCGCGATCTCGTCGTCGCCCGCCACGTCCGGCACCCGGGCATCGAGGTTGCCGTGGGCCAGCGATTCTGCCGCCTCGGTGAGCCTGGCGACGGGTCGGGTGACGTGAATCGAGACGAACACCACAATTCCGATCATCACGCCGAGTCCGGCCACGAGGATTCCCAAGGAGCGAAGCAGCCGAGCGCGGATGGGAGCCAGGACTTCGTGTTCGGGGATGATCGCCGCCAGCGACCAACCGGCCGACTCCACCGGCGCGAAGACGATCCACTTCGTCTGTCCCGTATGGTAGTCGCGGATCTTTCGCACCCCCGCTCGCCCCGCGACCATCTCGCGGCCCGCATCGGCCAGTTCCGCGATCCCAAATCTCTCCGCCAGGCCGAAGATCGATTCCCGCATAACCAGCGATTCATCGGGGTGAGAGACAAAGGTGCCCAGCCTGCTGATGAGCGTGCAGTAGCCGCTGCCGATCTTCAGGCGGGCCATCTCCCGCACCAGGTCGTCCGACAGGATATCGACGGTCAATACGCCGCAGAATTGGCCTTGCCGGTGCATGGGAACGGAGTACGTGCACATGAAGCGATCGCCCGCCCCCGCGTCGAAGTAGGGCTCCGTCCAAAACGGACGTCCGTCCCGTTTGGCCGGGCGATACCAGGCAAGCTCGGTGTAGTCCGGAAACCGCACCGCGATGTCCAGGTAGCGCAGCCCGGCATTCGGATCGCGACAGTAGTACGGCGCGAACCCATCGCCCCCGCCGGCCCGCACGTGCGGCTCGAAAGCCATGCACATGCCGAAGACCCAGGGATTGTCTCGCAGGTTTTCCCGGATCAGGGCTTTGAGCCCCTCGGCGGAAAGGCCGGGTTGCGAGGCGACCACACGCGCCAGGGTGCGGGCCAACTCGGCCGCGGTCGACAGTTGCCCGTCGGCCTCGGCTGCCCAACGGGCCGCCAGTTCCGTGAGGTGCGACTCCATGTTGTGCAAGGCCTCTGTCCGGCCCAACTCGTATTCGCACCAGAGCATGCCGGCATAGGCCGCCAGCAAGGGGATTCCGATCGCCAACGCAAGCTTCGTCCGCAGAGATAGTCGCACGGTCTTCTCCAGCAACACCGCGGTGCTCGATCGCCTTGGGCCAAGACGCAAGACGTTCCGCACGAGGCCGAGACAACCATACCTCAGCGAATTCCGTTCGGGCTGGAGCGATCGTGACGGATGTGCGGGCTTGCCCATCGCGCAAGCGAAACCTATCTTTCGTGGGACACCCCTGCCGGCGCCGGCCGCTCGCAACGAGCCGGTCTCCGGCCTTCGCATCTTGGAGGACGAAACGTGCATCGAGCGATCGCCGGTTCCCCGCCCGACGTCGACCACTACTTCCAGCGCGCCAGCGCCGCGGCGGCCGTTTTCAGCCAGTTCACCCAGGACCAGACCGACCGGGTCGTCAAGGCCGTGTACGAGGCCGCTTTCCGTAATCGGGTCCGGCTGGCCAAGCTCGCCGAGGAAGAAACCGGCCTCGGCCGGTGGCAGGACAAGGTCATCAAGAACGTCGTCGCCAGCCAGTTCATCTACGACGACATCAAGGATCTCAAGACCGTCGGCGTGATCCGCGAAGATCCGGTCACGGGGATCGTGGAGATCGCCCAGCCGATCGGGCCGATCCTCGCCATCATCCCCGTCACCAATCCCACCTCCACGACGATCTTCAAGATCCTGATCGCCCTGAAGACGCGGAATCCGATCATCATCAGTCCGTCGCGCAAGGCCAAACGCTGCAGCGACGAGGCGGCGCGGATCTGCTGCGAGGCGGCCCTGGAGGCCGACGCGCCCGAACATTGCGTCCAATGGCTGGACGATTGTTCCCGGGAACTGACGCAGGCCATCATGGCCCACGAGTCGCTGGCCTTGATCCTGGCCACGGGCGGAAGCGGATTGGTCAAGAGCGCGTACAGTTCCGGCACGCCGGCCATCGGCGTCGGCGCCGGCAACGTGCCGGTCTACATCGAGCAGTCGGCCGACATCCCGTTCGCGGTCGAGCAAATCCTGATCTCGAAGCTCTTCGACTACGGCACGGTCTGCGCCAGCGAGCAGGCGATCGTGGTCGACGCGGTCATCGCCGAGCGCGTGGCGGCGGAGTTCCGCCGGCGAAACGCCTATTTCCTCTCCGAGGCCGAAGTCGCCCGGCTGGAGCCCGTGGCGGTGAACATCGACCAGGGCGTGATGAATCCGGCGGTTGTGGGGCAGCCGGCCGCGAAGATCGCCAAGATGGCCGGGCTCGACGTCCCGGCCGGCGTCGAGTTGCTCGTGGCCCCGCTCAAGGGCGTAGGCAAGCGGTGGCCCTTGTCGGCCGAAATCCTCGCGCCGATCCTTGCCTGGTACGTGGCCGACGACTTCCCCGCCGCGGTGAGCCTCTCGATCGACCTGAACTTCTTCGGCGGCATGGGGCACACCGTGAGCATCTTCTCCAACGACGATGCGAAGATCAAGCAGTTTGCGACGATGATGAACGCCGGGAGGGTCGTGGTCAACACGCCGTCCTC
>CAZFKF010000155.1:0-8441 GCA_964518805.1 uncultured Planctomycetaceae bacterium
GCGGATCGGTTCCCGTTCACACGCATTCAGGAACAGGGCAAGACAGGCAAGGACTCTCGCCGGTCCCAACAAGGTCTCGATCACGCCTCCGGCGAAAGCCACGACGGTAGACCAGTCGAACATGGACGCCTACAAGGCCGCCATGATGGGCAAGAAGGATGCTGGCCCAAAGGGCACCCCCGCGCCCTTCCCGACGAAATATCTAACCCCCGAAAAGAGCGGGTTGTCCGTGACTGTAAAAGAGGGGGCGAACACGTACGACATCGAACTGAAGGACGGCGGGTAGACCCGGACGGCTCGCCGCCTCGGTCGTGCACGCATCACGTGACGCGTGCACCCCCGCTTGCTGATGCAAAGTCAATTCTCGGCGTCCGCCAAGGGCCGGACGCCCGCAACGGGCGTTTCTTGCCCGAATTGTCTCGTTTTCTGCGCCCTGTCGCGTTCTTGGTCTTCGTTGTCGTGGTGGCGGTCATGCCTTCGTTGCGGCATCGCTCCCGTCGCTGATCGCTTCTACGGCTATTCTGCGGCGCATCCCCAAGCCAATGCGGTACGCCGCGGACGTTGCTCCTCCGTCGATCCTCTCGTAACATGGCGGCTGGGGAAACGGTACGGAGCGCAGGATGAGAAGTCTGCTTTCACGCCGCACGGGTCTTGGGCTCCTCGGCGCGGCCGTCTTACTGGTCGTCCTGATCCTGGTGTGGTGGCATCGTCGGCCCCATGCGGCGCGGAGCGACATGCCGCCGACCAGCCATGCTGGGAAGGCTACGCCCGCTGCTCTTGTGGCTCCGCCCGGACCCGATTCGGCCTGCCCGATTCGATTGCAGGAAGTCACGCCGGACACCGGCATCACGTTTCAGCACACCGATGGCTCCAGCGGAAGGCACTATATCGTGGAGACGGTGACCTCGGGCCTGGCGCTCTTCGATTACGACGGTGACGGGCTGATCGACATTTACTTTCCCAACGGCGCCCCGTTGCCGGGCACGCAGGTCGCGAAGCCTCCGCGACACGCCTTGTACCGGAACCTGGGCGGCTGGAAGTTCCAGGACGTCACGGACCAGACAGGCGTGGTCTGCATGGGGTACGGACTTGGCGCGGCTGCGGCGGACTACGACAACGATGGCTATGCGGATCTCTACGTAAGCAACTTCGGCCCCAAAGTGCTCTTTCACAACAACGGAAACGGGACGTTCACCGACGTCACCCGGAAGGCCGGCGTGGTCGACGGGGACAAGGTGGGGGCGGGCGTGGCCTTCCTCGACGCCGACGCAGATGGGAACCTCGATCTGTACGTGGCCAACTACATCAAGTTCACTTTCGCCACGCACGTTGCCTTATCGCACGGCAGTTTCCCCGAGTATGCCGGCCCCAAAGCCTATCCGCCCGAAAAGCAGTCGCTCTTCCGCAACAACGGCGACGGCGCCTTCGCCGATGTCAGTGAGTCGTCGGGCATCGGCAGGCATCTGGGCAAAGGAATGGGCGTGGTCTGCGCAGATTACGACACCGACGGGCACACCGACATCTTCTCGCTGAACGACGTCTTCGAGAACTTCTGCTTCCACAACGACGGCACGGGCACGTTCGAGGAAGTGGCCCTCACGAACGGATTCAAGTACAACGGCGAGGGGATGGCCCTGGGGAGCATGGGGGTCGATTGCGCCGACTACGACAACGACGGATGGCTGGACTTCTTCCAAACCTCCTACCAGCGCGAAATGCCCGTCCTGTATCACAACCTGCGCGGCGGCCTGTTTGAGGACGCTACGATGCGGGCCGGAGCCGGGCAGGGCGCGTTCCACAACGTCAAGTGGGGATGCGGCCTGGTAGACCTCGACAACGACGGGCATCGCGATCTGTTCATCGCCATGGGCCACCTCCAGGACTTCATCGACCAGTACGATCCCACGTCGTCGTACCGGGCGAAGAACATCGTGTTGAGGAACCTGGGCAACGGCCGTTTCGCCGACGTTTCCGAGGCCTGCGGAATCCGCCTCCTGCCCGACCACAGCGCCCGGGGCGCGGCCTTCGACGATCTCGACAACGACGGCGACCTCGACGTCGTGGTCCTCAACCATCGCGAGCGGCCCACGGTTCTGCGGAACGTGCTCAACGAGTCGGGGAGCCAGAACCACTGGATTCAACTCTGCCTCCAGGGTGTGAAGACGAACCGCGACGGCGTAGGAGCGCGGGTCAAGATCGTGGCGGGCGACCTGGTCCAGATCGACGAGGTCCACAGCGGCCGCAGCTATCAGAGCCACTGGGGTTCGCGTCTGCACTTCGGGCTTGGCGCTCGGGACCGCGTCGACCGGATCGAGGTCCGCTGGATCGGCGGCGGCGTAGACGTTCTGGAAAACGTGCCCGTCGACCGGCTTCTGGCGGTCGGCGAGTCGCGACATCGCCCTTCCGAAAGCCCGTGACGCGGACGTTCTGGTGCGAACCGAAGGGGGATCAGCACTTCCCTGCGAACAACCGCGGTGCATCCGAGAATCGTCAGGAACCGACCGCGATCAGGCTCCCCACGGCGTGCGCATGGTGCGGCAAAGCATGCGGTTGGCATCGTCGTCGCCGATGAATCGCTCGGCCGCGGGGTCCCAGCGGACCTTGCGGCCCAGGCGGAGGCAGAGATTCGCGCAGTGGATCATGGTGTGAGCGCGCTGGGCCAGTTCGGGGTGGCTGTTGGTGAGCTTGCGCGACTTGATGCAGTCGAGGAAGTTCCGCACGTGGTCGCCCATGAAGGCCCAATCGACGCGCGGCGCGGCCCGCTCCTTGAGGATCGACTTCGGCTCGGCAGTGATGTCGCCGCTGTCGGAGCAGTGGATCCAGCCGCGGTCGCCGTCAAATCGCACGCCCTTCTCGCCGCATTGGATCAGCAGGCGTACGCCGTCGGCATAGCGGCCCGCGACGTTGACCTCGAAAGGCACTTCCGCCAATCCGCCCTCCGGCGGCCAGACGGCGGTCCCCTCATACTCGATCGGGCCCGAAAACTCGCTCTGATGGGCCCACTGGGCGAAGTCGAAGTAGTGCGCCCCCATGTCGGCGATGACTCCGGCCGAGGTATCCCAGCGGTTTCGCCAGAGGGCCACCCGGGCCGACGAGTACGGAGCCCACGGGGCCTGGCCCAGCCAGCGGTCGTAGTCGAACACGTTGGGGTCGGGGTCGCGCTCCGGGGTTGCCGCGGCGTTGCCGCCCCAGCCGCCCAGGAAAGCCGTGATCGTGTGCAGCTTGCCGATCCACTGCTTGCGGACCACGTCGACCACGAAGCGGTACGAGTTGTTCGAACGCCGTTGCGTGCCGCACTGCCAGACCGTGCCGAAGCGCCGCGTGGTTTCGACCAGTCTCCGCCCTTCGGCGACGGTCAGCGTGAACGGCTTCTCGCAGTAGGCGTCCTTGCCCGCCCGGGCCGCCAGGATCGACAGCACCGCGTGCCACCGATCGCCCGTGCCGATCAAGAGCGCGTCGAGGTCCCGACGCGCCAGCAACTCCTCGTGAAACCGCGTGGCCACGCAGTCGCCGTTGCCGTAGTGCTGATCGACCATCTCCTTGCCCTTCTGGCGGCGGTCGGCGAAACAGTCGCACACGGTCACGCATTGCACGTCGCTTTGCGTGAGGAAATGACTCAGGTTGCTGGTGTTCCTCGAACCCAGGCCGATCACGCCCAGCGTGATGCGATTCGACGGGGCGACCGCGCCGTCTCGGCCAAGGACCTTCGAGGGAACAAGCCAAGGGGCCGCCACGGCAGTTGCCGTCGTTGCCAGGAAGCCACGGCGAGAGATGCGGTTGTTGCGCATGATGCAATTCTCCTGGGCCAAAGGGCAGGGTCATCCTATCGCGGCGCGACTGGGGAAGCAAGCAACGGCCCGCGGTGCCGGTGTCACGCGGCCCGCGCGTCTAACGGCAGGTCGTCGCTCACCGGACTCTAGCCCGGGCAACGAGCGGCCAGGCTTCCATCTCCCTCCGACTAGCACACGGTGACGCTGAGGCCCTGGCGGCTGACGTCGAAGTCGAAGAACCGGGCGCGGGGATTGGGCGGCGCCGACAGGAGCAGGCGCCGGACTTCGGCGGCATCCTCGGGCGAGCGGGCCACCATAAGCAGGAATCCGCCGCCGCCCGCCCCCAGCAGTTTCGCTCCGTAAAGATGCGGCTGGACCCGGGCCAACAGCGCCTCGATCGACTCGTTGGTCGAGTTGGGATCGAGCTGCTTGTTGAGCTGCCAGGCCCTCTCGATGCCCTCGCCGAAGGCCCTGAGGTCTTTGCGGGCCATGGCTTCTTCGATCTCCGGCGCAAGGGCGCGGATCGCCCGCAACGTCGCCATGGTCGGGCCGTGGCGATCCAAGTATCGGGCCACGACCTGTGCCAGGATATTCTTGGCCAAGCGGGTGATGCCGGTGTAGTACAAGAGCGTCTGACCGCCGTTCGCGCCGGGGGCCAGGACGTCGGGCGGAACGAACCGGACCATGGGATCGGGCACCAGGCCCGGCTGCGTGGTGATGAGCTTGACGCCGTCGAGCGCGCCGCCGATCTGATCCTGCCATCCGCCACCCGTGGTTAGGGCCTGCTCGAGACGCAACACCCCATGGAAGAGTTCCCTTGGGGAAAGCTCTCGACCGAGTGCGCGGTGGATCACGGCGAGCACCACAGCCCCCATGATGCTCGACGTGCCCAGGCCGCTCCCCTTGGGAACGGCCGCCAGCGTGGTCAGTTCCAGACCGCCGCCAAATCGCGACAGCGTCTCCCGTAGCGAGCCAGTCGCCGGCGTACTGGTGTCCGGCACGAATCCGGCCAGTCCGAGGGCCGCCTTCACCAGCGAGAACTCGCCGGTGGCCGAGCGATAGTCCGTCAATTCGCGCCACTCACCAATCGCCACGTCGGTGCCCAGATCGATGGAGTGGATCCGCACGAGCGGCTCGGGCGTAACCCGGGCGTACACTTGGATTGGCGGCTGGCCGTTGAGTTCCACTGCCGCATTGGTCACACACCCGCCGTTTTCCAGCGAGAACGGAGGTGTATCGGTCCAACCGCCGGCCAGGTAGAGGCGCACCGGCGAGCGTCCCCAAACGATCTCATCGCTTCGCAGGGCGCTGGACGGCGCGGGTGGAACCTCGGCGCTGGCAACAATGGTTCGCTGCAAGCATTCAAAGGCCAGGGCGCGGGCCTGCCGTACCCAGTCGCCAACCGGGCGATCTTCCCGGAACTCCAGGTCGTTCTCGGCGAGCCACTGCTCTTGGGCCGCCGTAAGCCTTTCGTCAAGGTCGCAGAACAGCGCTTCGCAGTTCGGGCTGGATGATCCGGCGATCTCTTCGACCGCCGAACCCAGCGTGTGGAGGATGCGGGCGGGCAGGAAGACCGCCGCAGGGTCTTTCGGGGAAGGGGCGGAGCGGTGCGCCGCGCGGGCCGCCTCGATGAACTCCGCCATACGGACCACTCTCGTTGACGGTTCCCGAAGCAAACTCGCGATGTCGGCCGCGGAGGACTCGTTGGTGTCGAAAACGCTCTTCATCGCACAAGCAGCCCTGTCTGGCGAAGCATGCATCGCAGGCGGCTTCCCATTGTAGCATCGGTTGGACTCCACCGAACACCGGCCCAAAGAACGGCACCCCCTTCGCGGCGTCCGTGCAGCAGAGGCCGCCTCTATCTGGGGGCACTCGCATTGTTCCCAAAAGGGTTCAGCCGTTCGGTAAAATGTGGTTGATTCGGCTTCACTGTTTGGCGAGTGACTCTTGCAGCTTGACGATCACCGCGTCGAGCGGCTCCGGCTTTTCGACGAAAGCGAAGACCTGCTGTCCTGCGAACCGCTGCATAACCGTCGCCTCGGCGTATCCGCTGGTCAGCACGATGCGGAGTTCGGGATCGATGCGGCGCAGGGCGTGGAAGATCTCGTCGCCGCTCATCTTCGCCATCGTGAGGTCGAGGATCACGCAGACGACGTCTTTTCGATGCGCGTGGAAGAGATCCAGGGCTTGTTGTCCGGTGGCGGCCGTCAGTACGACGAAGCCCTCGGTTTCCAGCAGCATCTTGGTTCCGTTGCGCACGACCTCCTCGTCGTCGACGACGAGTACCGTTCCCGTGCTGCGACGCGCCGCCGCGGGGGCAGGCGCGGCCGCTCGGGCAGGGGGCCCGCTGCCGGCAGCGGGCAGAAACACGCGGAACACGGAGCCTTGGCCGAGTTCACTCTCCGCCTGGATCCTTCCGTGGTGCGAACGGACGATGCCATGGACCGTGGCCAGGCCCAGGCCGTGTCCGTCCGGCTTCGTGGTGAAGAATGGGTCGTAGATCTTGTCCAACGTTTCCTTGTCCATACCGCATCCGGTGTCGGCGACCTCAAGGCAGACGCAAGGACCGCCCGGACATTGCTCGCGGAACCCCTCGCTGCCCGGCGGAACCAAGCTCGTGGAGATGGTGATCACGCCGTCGGCTTCGCCGATCGCCTGGGAAGCGTTGAGCACGAGGTTCATGATGACCTGCCGGAGTTGGCCGGCGTCCCCCTGCACGGTCGCCAGCGCGGAGGAGAGGCGGTATTCGAACGTCGCCCGATTCGAGACGACCACGCGCAACATATCCCGCATGTCCTCGACGATCTCCGAGAGGTTGAGTGATTCGGGGTTCGTGAGGCTCTTCCCGGCATACGTGAGGATCTGCCGCGTCAGGTCGGCGCCGCGTTTGGCGGCCTTCGTGATCTCGGAGATATTCTTGTGAACCTTGCTCGACGGGGGGGAGTGCTTGAGCAACACGTCGGCGAACATCCGGATGCCGGCCAGAATGTTGTTGAAGTCGTGGGCAATTCCGCCGGCCAGCACGCCAAGGCTTTCCAAACGCTGGGCGCGGAACAACTGCGTCTCAAGCTGTTGTCTTTCCTCCTCCGCCTGCTTCCGCGCAGTGATGTCGTAGACGGTGCCGACCATCCGTCGCGGCACGCCGTCCTCGTCGTATTCCGCCCGGCCATGCGTCGCAAGCCAGCGGAGGCCGCCATGCGGCGTGCGGATGCGGTGCTCGACGGCGAAATCCGTTCGCTCGGCGATGGCCTTGGCCAGGGCCTCCAAGAAGCCCGGGGCGTCGTCGGGGTGCAACAGGTCTTGTCCCGCCTGCGCGGTTCGACCGAAGTTCTCCACACCGGGAACGTCGAAGTAGTCGGGCAGCAACTGAACGGTGCCGGTCCGCATGTCCCATTCCCAGACTCCCATGCGCGCGGCGGCGAGGGCCAGTCTGAGCCGTTCCTCGCTCTGCCGCAGCGTGGCTTCGGCCGCCTTGCGCCGCGAGATGTCGCGGCAGACGCAGAAGACGTACTTCTCGCCACTCCAGATGGTTGCGCTGGTGGTGACTTCGACGTCGAAACAGGTGCCGTCCTTGCGGCGGTGCCGCGTTTCGAAGTGCTCGCCCGCCTCGCCGACCGCGTGCACCCGCTCTTGGAGTTGCTCGCGAGTCCACACGGCGTCCCAATCCCACACGTGAAGTTGGCGGATTTCTTCCACGGAGTACCCGAGCATTTCGGCAAATCGCCGGTTGGCCTCGTGAACCCTCCCATTCGCGTCAAGCACAACCAACCCGTCGCGGGTTTGCTCGAAAAAAATCCGGCGGCGGTCTGCCTCTTCGGACAGGGCCATCTGCGCCCGGCGACGCTCGGTGATGTCGCGATCCGAGCCGCAGTAGCCCACGAGGCGACCGTCGTCGCCGAAGACGGGAACGCCGTTGGTCAACACATCCAGCACCCGGCCGTCCTTGGCAACCATCGGGTTGTGCAGGTCGACGATTGTCTCCTGTCGAGAGAAGATCTCCTCCCCCCTCTTGCGGAAATCATCGCGTCCCTTTTCAGGATGCAAGTCATAAAAATGGAGACGGCCGACGATCTCGTCCTCGCCGTAGCCCAACATCGTCCGGCAGGCCCGGCTGACGTAGGTGTACCGCCCCCGCGAGTCGACTTCCCAGATCATCTCGCCGGTCGCCTCGCTGATCGCGCGGAACCGCCGCTCGCTGGTGCGAAGGGCCGCCTCATCCCGCCTGCGCTCGGTGACGTCGATGGCCGCAAACACAATGCCCTGGGAGAAATCGATCGAATCGACCGTGGCCAAGTGGATCAGCAAGTCCAGAACGACTCCGTCCTTGCGCTGCCACCGCGTTTCCACCGCGCCTTTCGCGCACGCGCAAGTCAGCCCGTGCGTCTTCGCATGGGAAACGTCGCACTCATCCGAGGCCGGGGCGAGAAACTGTGTGCCTTGGCCAATCAGTTCCTCACGCGCGTAGCCGAGCATCTCGCACAGACTGTCGCTGACCTCCTGAAACACGTGATCGACCAGCAGGCCCACGGCCACGGGCGATGCCCGGAAGATGCTTCGGAGGTTCGCGCCGCTCCGTCGCCGCGCGTCCGGCGATTCGGGCGGACAGTCGCCGCCACAGAATTCCGACGCCATCACGATACCCGTTCATTACGAAACCATATGAAGAGAATG